>JAZNVD010000226.1:0-5183 GCA_045592645.1 Candidatus Ornithomonoglobus sp.
GATTTAAGAACCCATATTTCTTCTATTGAAACAAGTATAGGATTCTATCCTGCATTGGCGTATGAGTGGAACAAATTAACCGATGAAAAGGTATATATCATTCACCATACATATTCAGGTAATCCTTTAAGCAAGTGGGCGTCATACACAGACGGAACACTGAACACAGGAACTACTGCTACAGTAGAAACAATCGAGGACGCTTTAGCGGCTATTGATACATCAAAATTTGAGATTGAACGTACAGGTTATTACTGGTTACAGGGTGAAACGGATGCCTTCATAGATGCAACCGTAGAAACAACAATGTATCCCACAGCTGCACAGTACCAGACGTCATTTACTGCAGTTCACAATGCGTTCACAGAGGCATTGGGCGAGGGCAGCTACGGTGCAATTATGTCATGTAGAACAAGACACAATATAACATCATACCAGAATATAGAGTTCTGCGGTATGAGAGCTGCACAGCAGGATATGGCAAACCAGAACGAAAATATCTTTATGGCGTCAGTTATAACTGATAGCTGGAATTCAGCGAAGTCAGTAGATTTCACATCTGAATCAGGTATGACAATTTCTGCAACAACATCAGAGTTGGGTGCAAACAACATTCATTACTCACAGAAGGGTTATAATGTTCTTGGCCTTGATGCGGCTGACAATATGTTTGAGGCCTTGACCGAGGATGTTGCTCTTACAGACATTGCAGTTATCGGTCACGACGGAATGACAGTATATGAAAACAACAGTACAATTGACGTTGCAGATAATATGAGATTTATTGGTGCATACAACACAACTGAGTCAAAGATGGCACAGATTGTTGCAAGACCGATGCCTATTTCATATGACAGCACAAGCCTTACATTTACTGCAAAGGACAGCGAGGGTAATGTTGTTTCAGATGTAATTGATAACCGTGGTTATATTGACACAACAAAGGTTAGTGAAGATTTGACATTAACAGTTGCTTGTGGCGATAAGACAAAGACATTCACTCTTATAAATTCTGCATACATTCCCGCAACAGAGGATGTTATGGAATCAATGACATCATCAAATGACCGTGTAATTGTTGGAACAGATACAATAACAGTATTCTCACATCCCACAAACACATCATATAAGTTAAGTTCAGATGTTGTTATTGCAGCACTTACAGTAGCAGACGGCTGGAGCTTGTCATATGCTGATGCAAACAAGAATGTAACAACAACTGACAGTGTAACAGACGGATATATTAAGGCAACTCACAGCCAGTACGGTGATATGTATATCCCCGTTTCAGCGAAGGGTGATGAAATAGCCGACAATATCCCTGCAACTGCAACATATAAGGGTTCAGTAAAGCCGGCATATTCATACGCAGACGGTGTAATAACCTTCACAGCAGGTGAAACAGAGGTTGACGGATATGCGTTGTCAGGCATCGGTGCAGGTGCAGGTCAGGCAGGTGCAATTGCACAGTTGCCGTACACACTGAAGTTCAAGATGAAGACAACAGGCGATGCAATCGGTACTGTTAACACACGTTGGGAGAATGACGCCCAGAATCTGTTAAGATTTAATGCAGACGGCACATACGGCTACAGAAACAATGCAAATACTATAGTAACAGGCGGCAGCATTGCAGAGGACGTATGGCACGATGTTGTACTTGTATATGACCAGCCTGCAAACAGATACCAGATCTGGCTTGATGGCAAGTGCCTGATTACAGACTCAGGTTCAGTTGCGACAGGTTATTATTCAAATATCCGATTCTGTATGGCAACAGGAAGTAGCAACGGTACAGTATCATTCAAGGATATTGAAGGCTACTACGGTTACTATTCAGTAGTTGAGAATGCAAAGAGTGTTAATGACATTACAATGTCACCTCTTGCAACAAGCGATGTTTATGTAAAGGACGGCACAGAGTACGTATTTGTAGCCGTAACAACACCAACAGCTACAGAGATTGCGTTGTACAACACATTTGTATGTACAGACGGTGAAACCACAAAGGGTATGGCAGTTTCAGACCTTGTAACAACACAGGTTACAGGTGAGGTTGAAATTGCAATCGTAGTTGAAAATGTACTTAAGGCAAATGCAGACAATTTCCAGGCGGTATTTACACCGCTAAAGCTTGTTAAGTCAAACTAATCAAAGGAGGTAATTTAGTATGAAAAGATATAATAATCCCGAAATGAAAATTGCTTCATTTGATAATGAGGAGATACTAACTGCGTCAAGCTTTCTTCAGACAGTTCAGGAATGGATTGACGGTAATGATGGCAGACAAAGTACAACTGTTGACTATGAGCAGATGCCAAGTGTAGGATTTGGTTTCTAAAAAGCATCTAAAAACAAGGTTTGCAACTGCAAGCCTTGTTTTTGGATAAAAATTTTAAAAAAGTAGTGCAATTTGTTTTAAAGTATGTTATAATTATTATGTGATAGAGAAATCATTTAAATAGCAGAAATAAGGATAAAGATTATGAAAAACCGGTTTAAAAGATTTATTGGATTAAGTATAATATTATCTGCCATTGTTTCATTAGTTCCCGTTGCAAGTGCGGCAGGCGAATCAATGGAAATAGTTGATATTTCAAGTGGTGCAAAAACAACTTTTACATTAAAGTTACAAGCTTCCGATACTCTATCAGGAGTGGTGTTTGTAGCAACATATGCTAAAAATACAGATACCTTGGTTAGTGTTCAAAGGTATGATGCGGCAGCACAGAGAGATATTGAGGTAGATACTCCAAACGGCGAAAGTGTAAAAGTAATGTGGTGGAACAGTACAAGCAGTCTGACGCCCTTTACGGCAGGTGAAGTTATACCGTCTGAAAGTTCGCCTTTTGATGAAACCCTTGAAGAGTGGGTTGAGAGTGGAACTGGCAGACAGAGTGTTAATATCAGCTATGAGAGTTTAAAACAGGTTGAATATGATTTCTAATAAAAAATAACGGTGCAGTCGCACCGTTATTTTTTTATTTGTATAAGCCTTTTAATGTGGCAATTTCCTGTTCATACCCGTCAAGCTCGTTAGGGGTTTCAAGGAAGAAGGGAATATCACGTAATAACGGGTGATTTATAATTCTCTCCATTGCCTCTAATCCGATATGTCCCTCGCCAATTTTTTCGTGGCGGTCCTTGTGGGACTCAAAGGGGTTTTTACTGTCATTAATATGAATTGCCTTTAGTCTGTCAAGACCGATTACACGGTCAAACTCCGCCAATACTCCGTCAATATCGCCGACAATGTCGTACCCTGCGTCATAAATATGGCAGGTGTCAAGGCATACACCAAGCTTTTCGTTAAGCTCTACCTTGTCAATAATTGCACGTATTTCCTCAAAGCTTCTGCCAACCTCGCTACCCTTGCCTGACATTGTTTCAAGAAGAATTGTTGTTGTCATTTCGGGGTAGATAACCTTATTAAGCTGTTCTGCAATAAGCTCAATGCCTACCTCTGCACCTTGCTTGACGTGTGAGCCGGGATGGAAGTTATATAACTGATTGGGTGTATACTCCATTCGGCGTATATCGTCAATCATTGTGTTCAATGCAAACTCACGGATTGAGGGGTCTGCCGAGCACGCATTTAATGTGTAAGGGGCGTGGGCAAGAATAGTGTTTATTCCGTTTGCTTTTGAATATTCTAAAAACTCCTTTATATCCTCGGGGTCAATGGGTTTTGCACTACCGCCACGTGGGTTTCGTGTAAAAAACTGGAAAGTGTTTGCACCAATTGAAACGGCAGTTTTTGCCATATCAAGATACCCCTTTGATGAGGATAAATGACAGCCTATTGTAAACATTTATATCACCTCTTATAATCTTTTTGCTAATTTTTCAACGTTTTCACGTCTGAATTCCTCAAATCTGTCCTCTTCAATGGCAAGACGGATATCCTCCATAAGGTGGTTATAGAAATACAGATTATGAAGAACACAAAGACGCATACCCAACATTTCCTTTGCCTTGAAAAGGTGGCGGATATATGCCCTTGAGTAGTTTCGGCAGGCAGGACAATTACAGTTGGGGTCAATGGGTAACGGGTCTGTTTCGTATTTCTGATTAAGCAGGTTCATTGTGCCGTTAGATGTGAACAAAAATGCGTGGCGTGCATTTCTTGAGGGCATAACGCAGTCAAAAAAGTCAACACCCCGTGCTACTGCTTCAATAATATTTGAGGGAGTACCCACTCCCATTAAATACCTCGGTCTGTCCTCGGGTGCGTGAGGCAGAACCACATCAAGGATGTGATACATTTCCTCGTGGGTTTCGCCTACGGCAAGACCGCCAATGGCATAGCCCGGTAAGTCAAGCTTTGCAATTTCTTTCATATGCTCAACTCTTAAATCGTCATATATTCCGCCCTGATTAATACCAAAAAGCAACTGGTTTTTGTTAATGGTAGTATCAAGTGTGTTAAGACGTGCCATCTCTGTTTTACATCTCTCAAGCCAGCGTGTTGTTCTGTCAATAGACTTTTTTACATAATCACGGGGAGATGGGTTCTCAATACATTCGTCAAATGCCATTGCAATGGTTGAGGCAAGGTTTGACTGTATCTGCATACTCTCCTCGGGACCCATAAAGATATGACGCCCGTCTATGTGTGAGCTGAACTTAACACCTTCTTCTGTGATTTTGCGGAGTCCTGCCAGTGAAAACACCTGAAAACCGCCACTGTCTGTAAGAATGGGTCGGTCCCAGTTCATAAACTTATGAAGTCCGCCCATTTGATGAACTATTTTATCACCCGGTCGTAAATGCAGGTGATATGTGTTTGAAAGCTCAATCTGACAGCCGATTTCCTTTAGGTCATTGGCAGAAACTGCACCTTTAATAGCCGCAAGGGTTCCCACGTTCTGAAATACGGGAGTCTGGACAACGCCGTGGACGGTGTGAAATTCACCACGTCGGGCTTTTCCGTTTGTGTGTAGTATTTTAAACATAAAATTCCTCTTATTCTATAAACATTGCATCGCCAAAGCTGAAAAATCTGTATTTCTCTTTGACCGCTTCTTCGTACGCATTAAGCACATTTTCTCTGCCTGCAAGTGCCGAAACAAGCATAATAAGCGTTGATTCGGGCAGGTGGAAATTAGTTATAAGTGCATCTATAACATTAAAGCTTTTGCCGGGGTATATAAATATACTTGTCCAGCCGCTTTTTGCAGTTA
>JAZNVD010000227.1:0-3709 GCA_045592645.1 Candidatus Ornithomonoglobus sp.
GCAAAGCTGAACTATTTTATATGGCAATATCGTGCTTGATTCTTAATCTTAAATCATCTGCTACCATTGCAATATACTCGGAATTTGTAGGACATCCAAGATATGTCGTATCGGCAGAATACCCGAAAATGTCGTGAATAATCTTTTTATTGCCCCTCTCCCACGACACCTTGATTGCGTGTCGGATAGAACGTTCAATACATTCAGGGGTTTTGTTGTACTTTCTTGCAAGGGCGGGATAAAGCTTTCTTGTGATTGGAATTACACTGCTTAAATCCTCTATTGCTTCTTTTAGGGAAGTACGTATATATGTATAACCGTTAAGATGTGCAGGAACCCCCATATAATGCAAAAACCGTGTTATTTTCACATCAAGACTTTCCTCTTTCTCTATAACAGGAGTTTCCCTTATTGACTCGGAATTCAGCAAATCCACTATGGTATTGCATACCTCTGAATACGGCTGTGGTTTTACCATAAAATAATCTGCACCATGCTCTGAAGCGGCGTTAAGCATTGATGAGAGCATCGCAACGGAATCAATTATTATAAGAGGTTTGTTTTCCATAGGTTCTTTATGCAAAAGCCTTAAAAAGCCCACTGCATCAAGTCCCGACACAAGGAAGTCAATCATTATCACATCAGGCTTCATCATTTTCATCATTTTGTATCCGTCGTTTCCATCCGTTGTATAAACGGCATCAAGAAATTCATCTCTGCCCTTTATATAACTGGTCAACTCCTTTGCATAGTTTATGTCGGAATCAACCACCAACACTGTTATACCATTATCCATTTTCCCTGTCCCCTTTACCGGTCTATGGTATAAATTATACCACCCTCAAAAACCTATGACAATAGGTTTTGACAAACTGTAAAGAACTTTTAATTTCACTCCCTTATTGTTACAAAATGCCCGATTTTGTGTATTTCTTTTTTGTTGGAATTTGTCGAACGAATTTCTTGTTTTGTCATTAGTGTGTAACAAAAAAATCGGGCAAAGCCCGATTTTTTTATTCTGCATATAAATCTTCAACATTTCCTCCGAAATACATATATGCTCCGTGTAACTGCTCGTCAACCTCTGTTCTTAAGGTTTCAAACACTTCTTTCAATGCAATCTGTGTAGGAACGTCAAGAACACCCGAATCAACAAGCCCGTTTCTCTTCTGGAATTCTCTTATGGCTTCCTTAAGATCAGTATTAAATACATCGTTTCCAAGGTTGCCTATAAAGTAATTCATTACTGACAAACGTTCTTTAGCAGCCGTCACATTAGTGCCGCTGTCACCAAGCTTTGTGGGAGTAAGGAAATCAAATTTTGTATAACTTGTAGTATCAATTGTCTTTGTGTAATTGATTATTTCCTTATCAGGCTCAAGTCCTATGCGGTTAATCTCCTTACCGTTACGGGTTTTGTACTGCCCGACAGTAAGCTTGAACACCATTCCGTTAAGCAATGAATATGTGCTCTGAATTACTGCCTTACCGTAGGTGTTCTCTCCTATAAGGATACCCACTCCCGAATCCTGAATAGCAGATGCAAGAATTTCCGATGCTGAAGCAGTATCTTCGTTTACAAGCACTGCCAGATCGAATGGCTCCTCTTCAAGCTCTGAATAACAGGTATAATTCTTTGTTTCGTCACGGAATATGACGTCAACTATCTTTCCTGCAGGAACAGTCTCCTCTGCAATCTCCACTGCAGCAGTTACAAGTCCGCCCAGGTTATCTCTTAGGTCAAGAATAACCTTTGTAATACCGTCTGCCTGCATCTGCTGAGAAATTTCCTTAAACTCCTGAGCCGTGTTCTCGGAGAAGGACAAAATTCTTATGTATCCTATATCTCCCTTAAGAACAGCCCCCGAAACCGTACTGCTGTTTACTGCAGTTCGTGTTCCTGTTATATGTATGTTCTGACCGTCACGGAGAACTGTAATAAGAACAGTTGTCCCAAGCTCACCTACAACAAGATTTCTTACTTCTGTTACACTTGAGCCCACGACATTTTTACCGTCAACCGCAACAATCATATCGCCTATCTTAAATCCTGATTTCTCCGCAAGACCGTTTTCTTCAACAAATTCTACAATCTGGACATATTCGCCCATCTGCTGAAGCTGAACACCCAGGCCATAAAAGGTCTTGTTTAAAGCATTTGTATACTCTATGTACTCACTTCTTGTATAGAAATCAGAATACTCATCCATACTCTGCAAAGCACCCTTTAAAAGCTCAACCAAAGCCTCATCTCCGTGCTTACCAAGATATTCTGATAAACCTATCATCATAATATCCTCGGCTGTGTATGGACCGTCAATATACAAATCTGACACATACCCTGCAATCTGCTCGTATGCCTGATATTCCACACTTGTTTCTATTTTCTTTTCCTGCTCGTCAGTTGTATTCTCTGCAAATACGCTTACACAGGGAATAAAACTTAAAGCAAGCAATACTGCCAATATCTTTTTCATTTTCATTTACCTAAAAACCCCTTCGCTAAATTGCTACTATTTTTATCTCCATTTTGTTTTCTATGATTCCCGAACCCGCATAAAGCTGATATTCAAGGGTCATCACTCCGCCAAACATTGACATGGAAAACTTTATATCTCTTGTATAAAGCTCCATATCCATTGTTCCGTATGGTGTCGTATATGAAAAGGACGTTTTTTTTCCTTTTACATAATCAATATCCGAGCCGTATTCTCCCGAACGCTTTACGTGTACCTTTTCATCTTCGACCTTAAGCATAACCGACACATCACCGGTCTTGTACATTATATACCATTTTCCGTCATTCTCACGCAGAGAGCCTGTCCCCTGTTCGGATATAATGTCCGTTTCGCCGTCTATGGTCTGATGATTAGTCACAACCATTCTGAACTTATCAGTATTTTTCAATGTCAATCTTGCTCACCTTGCCGTTTATTTCAGTTTCCAGGAAAATACTGCCCAACTCCTCAAAGCTTTCCACACTATCGCTTACAAAGTATCTGTATTTTTCTCCATCACGGTCTTCACTGTGACGGTTATCTTCTGTAATCTTTTTCTTAAGATACTTTGCAACTTCCTCGCCGGGGCTTATAAGAGTAACCCCTTCACCCATATATTCTGAAATTGCATCCATAAGCAACGGATAGTGGGTACAACCTAAAATAAGCGTATCAACCCCTACTGCCTTTATTTCCTCTAAATATTCTTTTACAACAAGACGTGACACCTCTGTGTTAAAGTGACCGTTTTCAACCAACGGCACAAACAATGGACACGCACGTGTATAAACCTCCGCCTGTGGGTTAAATTTCTCAAGATACTTTTCGTACGCACCACTTTTGATAGTCGCAGGCGTGCCTATAATTCCAATTTTATTGTTCCTTGTAACACGTGCCGCCTCGTACGCACCTGCATCCACAACACCAAATATGGGAACATCAAACTCCTCATTAATCTCGGGTAATGCGGCAGACGATGCCGTTCCGCAGGCAATAACAATCATTTTAACATCCTGACTTAACAGGAAATTAATATCACTGTAAGTATATTTTAAAATTGTTTCCTTTGAACGTGTACCGTAGGGAACACGACTTGTATCGCCAAAATATACAATGTTTTCATCAGGCAACAGCTTCATTATCTCCTTAACGGCAGTAAGTCCGCCAAGTCCTGAATCGAAAACGCCTATACTTCTGTTATCCATTATTTT
>JAZNVD010000228.1:0-9159 GCA_045592645.1 Candidatus Ornithomonoglobus sp.
TTTGCTGTCTTTGTACGGTAATTGTAGTTGCGTGACAATGTTTCAAGCATACTGCCTGCCATTGTTGTACGCATTACAGATGTGTCCTCACCCAACGGGTTTGAAATCTTAACCTGATTTCTCAAGGGAGAATCCTTGGCAACATTTAACTTGTCAAGCATCTGCGGGCTCTGGAAATTGTATGTGTAAATCTCATACAGACCCTGTGATGTCAAAATACCGCTTATCTGCTTTTCAAGGCTTTGCTCGGATGTAAGAATACCGCAGGTTGTTGCACCTGTCATAAGTGTTGTGGGTATCATATCATAACCGTAGAAACGTGCAACCTCCTCGGCAATGTCACCTTCCGCAAGAAGGTCAGGACGCCATGAGGGCGGATATAACATCATCTTGTCAGTATCAGCCTCAATGCCAAGACGCGCAAAAATTTCAAGCATTTCATCCTTTGACACATCAGTACCAAGGAATGAATTTATCTTTTCGGGTCTGAAAGAAATCTCAACACTGCCCTCAACATTACCCATACAGTCAATCATACCTGTAACAACATCACCGCAGCCAAGCTCTTCAACAAGCTGACAGGCACGTTCAATTGCAGGTACTGTGTTATGATAGTCAAGACCCTTTTCGTATCTTGATGAAGCCTCTGTACGAAGTCCGACTCTTTGTGCAGTTAAACGGACTGATGCCGCATCAAACATAGCTGACTCAAATACAACTGTTGTTGTATCTTCCTTAATCTCCGAATTAAATCCACCCATAACACCTGCTATTGCGATAGCACCTTCGTTATCGGCAATTACCAAATCATCCGCAATAAGTGTTCTGTCCTGCTCATCAAGTGTCTTTATTGTTTCACCCTCCAAAGCACGACGAACTGTAATCTTACCACCTGAAATATCACGAATATCAAATGCGTGCATAGGCTGACCGTACTCAAGAAGAATATAATTTGTAATATCAACAATGTTGTTAATTGCCCTTACACCGCACGCTTCAAGTCTTTCACGCATCCACTTGGGTGACGCCTCAATTTTTACGTTCTTAACAGCTCTTGCACAGTAACGCTTACACTTATCCTTGTCAGCAATCTCTACTGCAAGCATATCATTTATGTCCCCACCTTTTTCTGTGAATGTGGGTACAGGGACATTAAAAGGCTTTTTGAAGGTTGCGGCAGTTTCTCTTGCTAAACCGATAATAGAGAAACAATCAGGACGGTTTGATGTGATTTCAAACTCAACAACATTCTCATTAAGTCCAAACAAGTCCTTTACATCACTTCCTGTTTCTGCATCCTCGGGCAACACAAGAATACCATACTCGGGCTCGTAACCAAGTCTTGATGTTTCGATGCCAAGCTCTTCGTGAGAACATATCATACCGTTTGACATTACACCGCGAAGCTTACCCTTTTTAATTTTAATATCACCGGGTAGTGTGGAGCCGTTTAATGCAACGGGTACCTTCTGACCTGTTGCAACATTTGGCGCACCGCATACAATCTGAATGGGTTCTTCCTCACCTACATCTACCATACATACATGTAAATGGTCACTGTCAGGATGGTCCTCACATGAGAGAACTTTGCCTACAACCACTTTATCAATGTCTTTGCCAAGATTATCAATACCTTCAACCTTGGAGCCTGACATTGTCATTTTATCTGCATATTCCTTTGGTGTTACACCTGAAATGTCTGTATAATCACCAAGCCAACTCATTGGTAAATCCATATTCTATTCCCTCCTCTATATCAGAACTGTTCAAGGAAACGCATATCGTTTTCAAAGAACAGACGAAGGTCGTTTATATTAAACTTACCCATAGCTATTCTCTCAAGACCGATACCAAATGCGAAACCTGTATATTCTTCAGGGTCAATTCCACAGTTTTCCAGAACCTTGGGATGTACCATACCACAACCCAGAATTTCTATCCAACCCTCGCCCTTACATACACTACAACCCTTTCCGCCGCAATTAAAGCAACTGTAGTCCATTTCGGCTGACGGCTCTGTGAACGGGAAGTGGTGAGGTCTGAAGCGAACTCGTGTTTCCTCGCCGTAAAGCTCCTTTACGAATCTCTCAAGTGTACCCTTAAGGTCTGCCATCGTAATATTCTTATCAACAACAAGTCCCTCAATCTGGTGGAATACGGGTGAATGCGTTGCATCCTGTGTATCACTTCTGTAAACTCTGCCCGGTGCAATAATTCTGATTGGTGGCTTTGTCTTTTCCATTACACGCACCTGCATAGGTGATGTCTGTGTTCTTAAAACTATATTATCCTCAATATAGAAAGTATCCTGTGTGTCACGCGCAGGATGATTTTTGGGGATATTAAGTGCCTCAAAGTTGTAGTAATCGTACTCAACCTCGGGACCTTCTGCAACAGAAAAGCCCATACCCATAAATATCTCTTTAAGTGAATTCATAACCTGTGTCATAGGATGAAGCTTGCCTGCATCACTACGTTTGCCGGGCATAGTAATATCAATTACCTCTTCTTTGAGCTTCTTTGACTCTAAAGCACTTTCAAGAGATGTCTTCTTCTCATCAATTTCCTTTTCGAGATTCTGTCTTATCTCATTTGCAAGTGCACCAATAATGGGTCGTTCTTCAGGTGACAGCTTTCCCATACCCTTAAGTACGGCCGTCAGTTCACCTTTTTTACCCATGTACTGAATTCTTATTTCCTCAAGAGCTTCAAGAGAATCTGCACTCTTTAATCTTTCCTCTACCGAGGTTTTGATTGATTGTAACTGTTCTTTCATTTCAATCTTCCTTTCTTTTCTTTTCGGGACAAAATAAAAAACTCCGCCCCACAATGGGACGAAGTATAATAATCTCCGCGGTACCACCCGTTTTCCGATTTTGCAATCGGCACTCTTATGTGTATAACGTCACAACACGTCACAAGCTACTCTCTTTATGATTTAACCTGTGCAACTCCAAGATGAAATTTCAATATTGCTCTTACCGCAACGGCTCACAGCTCAATAACCGTTACTCTCTTCTGGCGAAACAATATCTACTTTGTCTTTTCACAGTCTTTATATTTAATTCCTGTATATTTTAACATATGAAATAATATTTGTCAACATAATATTTCAATTTCTTTTTTAATTAAAATCATTCATATATGCACGGTAAAATGACGAATAATTGCTAAATCCTGCCATCTCCGCCGCAACACTTTTTGATTTGCCTGATTTAATTAAGTCTCTTGCCATAACGAGTCGTTTTTTTGTTATATACTGATGAACAGTAAGCCCCGTGACACTTGGGAAAATATGACACAGATAATATTTGGAAATGAAAAATTTTTTCTCAAGCTCGTCAAGTGATATGTTATCTGTAAAATTCTCATTCAGATACTTTATTATTTCATAAACCTGTTTACTCTCGGTAACTGACTCCTTATCAAGTCTTACACTGTTTATAATATATAATATCTCAACAAGGGATGAACGCACAATCGGCAAATCCTGGTCTTTAAAATCCTTGGAATATTTTTTCAGCCTGAAAATCGCATCATACAATCCACTCTTTTTAACTGTCTTACTGTCAATCTTATTTCCTATATCACTGTTGGGATTTATAAACTGCTCCTCATATTCTGTGCAGTTATTTTCCACAAAAAATTCAGGAGCAATATTAAGTACAATACGGCTGTATTTTACACAGTTATTGTGATAAATCCTATGAAGCTGATTTTTTCTGATTATAATAACATCACCGGGAGCAAGAGGGTATGTATTTTCTTCAATTACATATTTTGAATCTCCCTCTAAAAACAAAAATATCTCATAATCGTCATGTACGTGAAGTTTGAAGTATTCATTTGATGGAGTGTCCGTTTCGTACTCTGTAAGAACATAATTCATATCCATTTGATTCACCTCAATGCTATTCTACCATAAAATCGCAATTAATGCAATATAAATCGCAATATTTCATATTTACATTTTAAAAAATTGTGATAAAATATAATATATAATTGTAAAGGAGTGACACTATGAGCTACAATAAAATAAGCGGCTTTTCCGATGAAATATCACCGGAGATTATAGCACAGTTTACGGTTCTTAATAAACTTGGAATTAAATATTTTGAGCCAAGAGGCATAAACGGCAAAAACATCTCCGAGCTTGATGATAGTGAGGTTCTTGCTCTTAAAGAAACAATGAAGGAATACGGAATTTCAGCATCCTCCATTGGTTCTCCCATTGGCAAAATCAAAATTACAGATGACTTTGATGCTCACTTTGAGGTATTTAAAAGAGTTGTTAAAACTGCACAGATGCTTGATTGCCGTTACATAAGAATGTTCAGTTTCTATAACGAACAGAAAAATAGTGACTGGACATCAGACGACCGTGAGGACGTAATCACAAAGCTGAAAAAAATGATTGATTATGCAAAAGCCGAAGATGTCGTGCTGCTTCACGAAAATGAAAAGGATATATACGGTGATACAATCGACCGTTGTCTTGACCTTATGAAGGAGCTTTACTGCGATAACTTCAAGGCAGTATTTGACCCCGCAAATTTTGTTCAGTGCGGTCAGGATACCAAAGAAGCATTTGACAGTTTGAAAAACTACGTCGAGTATATGCATATCAAGGATGCAAGATTCTCTGACAATGCAGTTACTCCCGCAGGCCTTGGTGACGGTAACCTTCCCTACATTATTAAAAATCTGTTTGATAAGGGATATGACGGATACTTGAGTCTTGAGCCACACCTTGGTAGCTTTGTAGGTCTTGCAGACCTTGAACTTGACGATACAATGGAGAAACTTCCCCAGGGTGGAGAAGCTACTTTTACAGTAGCACACAAAGCTCTGTGCAAGGTTATTGATGAAATATAACGGAGGTTGTTATGGATAAGATTAAATTAGGTATAATCGGATACGGTAATATGGGCACTGCCCATGTAAACAATATTATGGGTGGCAAAACTCCCAATGTTGAACTTGTTGCAATGTGTGATGAAAATTCCGCAAGACGCAAGGCATTTGCGGAGAAATATCCTGAAATTTCTTTATTCGATAATGCAGAGGATATGTTTAAAAGTGGTCTTATTGATTCAGTTCTTATAGCTGTTCCCCACTATGACCATCCCCGTCTTGCAATAATGGCATTTGATTATAACTTAAACGTTCTTACAGAGAAGCCTGCAGGCGTTTATACAAAACAGGTTTTAGAAATGAATGAGGCCGCACAAAAATCAGATAAGTTGTTCGGTATTATGTATAATCAGCGTACCAACCCTGTGTATCAAAAGCTTCGTGATATGATTAAACGTGGCGAGCTTGGTCATATTAAGAGAATTACATGGATAATTACTGACTGGTACAGACCTCAGGCATATCATGACAGCAGCACCTGGCGTTCAACCTGGAAATCCGAGGGGGGCGGTGCACTTATTAATCAGAACCCCCATCAGCTTGATTTATGGCAGTGGATGTTCGGTATGCCCGACAGAATCTTTGCCAAGGCATCATTTGGTAAGTATTACGACATCGAGGTTGAAGATGATGTAATGGCTTTCTTTGAATATGATAACGGCACAACAGGTGAATACATTACATCAACAGGTGAAGCACCCGGAACTAACCGACTTGAAATTGCCTGTGATATGGGTAAGATTGTTATTGAAAACAATAAAATAGTATTTACAAGAAATGTTATTTCTGAACGTGAGCATAACAAGATAAATACACAGCCTTTTGCCACACCGGAGCATTGGTTTTGCGATATTCCTGCAGACTTTTCAGGTGGCGAACAGCACGTGGGTATTCTTAAGAACTTTGCATCAGGCGTACTTAACGGAACACAGTTGCTTGCTCCCGGCGAAGAGGGGATTAACGGACTTACAATTTCAAATGCCATTCATTTAAGTGCGTGGACAGGCGAAACAGTGGATGTTAAAAACTTTCCCCACGATAAGTTCTATAATATGTTGCAGGATAAAATCAAAAATTCAACAGTTGTAAAAAAAGAAAGCAATGTTATTGCTGATACAAGTAATACATATTAATCCTGGAGGAGTGAAAAAAATATGGATATGCGAATCGGAGCACAGTTGTTTTCTACCCGTGACCTTACACAGACACCTGAAGACTTTGACAAACTTTGTAACGAACTAAATAAAATTGGTTATAAAATCGTACAAATTTCAGGCTGTCCTCTTGAGGCAAAGGTTATAAAGGAAATACTTGATAAATATAACCTGAAAGCAGTTGTTACTCACAGACCCTTTGATGAATTTAAAAACAACATCGATGCAGTGATTGATTATCATAAAACACTTGACTGTGATATTTGCGGACTTGGCATGATGCCTAAAGAATATCTTGAAAGCACACAGACACTTAATGAATTCCTTAAAATTATGAACAAGGCCTGTGATGAACTTTCAAAGGAAGGACTGTATTTCGGATACCATAACCATAGTCTTGAATTTATAAAGCTTGGCGGAAAAAGAGTTTTTGATATTATGGTTGATGAAACAAACCCTGAAGCCTATAACTTTATACTTGATACCTACTGGTGTCAGCATTCAGGAGTAAATCCCGCGGAGATGATAAGAAGCTTACAAAAGCGTGCTATGGTTCTTCATTTCAAAGACTTTGCAGTTGACACCAAAGAATTCAAGCCTAAAATGGAAGACGTTGGCTATGGTAACATTAACTGGGATTCAATTATTTCAGCAGGTAAAGATGCAGGCAGCCGCTGGGCACTTGTTGAAAGAGATGATGCTCCCGACTATGGCTCCATTTCCTGTATGAAAAACAGCTATGATTTCTTGACAACAAAGGGTTTTATTTGATATAATTATCATCAACAAAACGTTTAGTACATAAAGGAGAACTACAATGAAAAACGCATGTATTGTTGGTTACGGTTCAATCGGGCCTATCCATGCTCTTGCATTGTCTAAAACAGAAAATGCGGATTTCTATGCTGTCTGTGATATTGACCCTGACAAAATCAGGCTGTGTCAGGAGCAATATGATGTTGTTGCATTTAATGATTTTGACACTATGCTAAAGGATGAAAACATTGACACAGTGCATATTTGTACCCCTCACTACCTTCATTATGAAATGATTATAAAATCATTGGAAGCTGGAAAAGGTGTTATATGCGAAAAACCCGTGACAATGACTTATGAGGAATATAAAAAGCTTTTGACACATCCACTTGCCCATAAAGTTTGTATCGTCTTACAGAACAGATATAACGCTTGTGTTATAAAGCTTAAAGAAGTCACAGAGTCAAAGATGCTTGGTGATATTGTAGCAGCACGTGGTATTCTTACATGGTGTCGTGACAATTCATATTATGCCCGTGACGAATGGCGTGGCAAATGGGATACTGAAGGTGGCGGTGTACTTATCAATCAGGCTGTTCATACTCTTGATTACTTCAATCACATTACAGGCGGAGTCAAGAGTTTAAAGGCAAATATGATGAACTTTGCTTTAGACAATTATGAGGTTGAAGACACATTCTGCGCCACTTTGAATCTGAAGAACGGTAAGAGGGGCGTGTTCTTTGCTACAAACAGTTATAGCATTAACCCTACCCCTGAGTTTGAAATCACCTATGAAAAGGGCACTATCCGATATGCCGATAACAAACTTACTTATAACGGTGAAATCCTTGCAGAGGATGAAATTATGACCGTAGGTAAGGGTTATTGGGGCACAGGCCATTTAGGGCTGTTTAACGATTATTACAATAACGGTATCTACTCTACCCCAATGGATGTAGAGAATACAATGAAAACAATGTTTACAATGTACGAAAGTGCAAAAAATAACGGAAAGGAATGGATGGAAGTATGAAAATGACATTTCGCTGGTACGGATATGACGATCCCGTTACCCTTGAAAACATCCGACAAATCCCCTGTGTTACAGGCGTTGTAACTGCAGTTTATTCAGTTCCCGTGGGCGAAGTATGGCCCCGTGAAGAAATTGCAAAAATGAAAGCAGAATGTAACTCAAAGGGACTTGAAATGGAGGTTATTGAAAGTGTTCCTGTCCACGAGGACATCAAGCTTGGACGCGGAGATTACCTTCGTTACATCGAAAACTATAAGGAGAACATTCGTCGTTTGGCAGAAGCAGGTGTGAAGTGTATCTGTTACAACTTTATGCCTGTGTTTGACTGGACACGTTCAAGACTTGATCAGCCTCTTGCTGACGGTTCAAATGCTCTTGTTTACTACAAAGACGATGTGGACAAGATGGACCCCACAAAGATGACTCTTCCCGGTTGGGATGCATCATACACTCCCGATGAGATGAGTGGTCTTATTGACGAGTACAAGAAAATTGGTGAGGAGGGGCTATGGAAGAACCTTGAGTTCTTTATTAAGGAGATTATCCCCGTTGCAGCAGAGTGCGATGTCAATATGGCAATCCACCCGGATGATCCCCCCTGGCCTATCTTTGGTATTCCGAGAATTATTACAAACGAAGCTAACATCGACAGATTCCTGTCACTTTACGATGATGTTCACCACGGTCTTACACTTTGCAGCGGTAGCCTTGGATGTGCTAAGTTCAATGACTACACAGCTATGGTCAAAAAATACGGTGCTATGGGCAGAATTCATTTTGCTCACGTTCGTAACATTAAGATTCTCGAGGATGGCTCATTTGAGGAAAGCGGTCACCTTTCAGAATGTGGTTCACTTGATGTTGTAGAAATCCTTAAGGCATACCACGACTGTGGCTTTAAGGGCTATCTTCGTCCCGACCACGGCAGAATGATATGGGGTGAAACAGGAAAGCCAGGATATGGTTTATATGACAGAGCCCTTGGTGCTATGTATATGGCAGGTATATGGGAGACATTAGAGAAAGGAAATAACTAAAGATGAAATTACCTTTTGAATTAGACTTAAACGGCAAAGTTGTTGTTGTAACAGGTGCAGGCGGGGTTCTTTGCTCAATGTTTGCAAAGGCAATGTCAAAAACAGGTGCAAAGATTGCATTACTTGACCTTAACGGTGATGCAGCCAAGGCATATGCTGACGAAATTGTTGCAGAAGGCGGTATTGCCAAAGGCTACACATGTAACGTTCTTGACAAATCAAGTCTTGAAGATGTACATACAGAGATTGTAAACGATTTTGG
>JAZNVD010000229.1:0-2516 GCA_045592645.1 Candidatus Ornithomonoglobus sp.
TCACGGAATTCCTTAATCTGACCTGAATAACCAACCTGGATGGGGTCAATCTTATCTATCTGTGAATTAATTCTGCTTATAATCGCATCACTATCGTCAATTCCCAACAGCTCTGCACCCTTTAAGGTGTCAAGATAGTTACTGTATGCCCAGCCCTGTGCAAAAGCAGCACCGTCTGCATTGATTTCAGGAACGTGGTTCTCAGGTGAGCCTGACTTGGGCATCAGAAGAAGTCCGGGATATTGAGGAAGCTCCTCCATCTGTCTTGACATATAGTTAGCTGACCCTGAAATTGCAGGATATGCTAAATTCTCAAGAATATCTCTGTCGCCTGTAAACTCATAATAGTCCCAAAGCATATCTGCCGCCATAGCACCTGTACCGCCGCCGTCGATACCGCTGGGACGTGTTGCATACGCACCATAGGGTGTAACTCTTGTTGACGCACCCCAACCGTTATTACCGCTTGAATCCCAGTTATCGGGATGAGCTGTCTTTATGTATGCGCTTGCATCTGCTGTAACATCGGGCAGGAATGCTTCATATAGCTTTACGTATGACTCAAACAACTCTGTAAGGTTTGATGAGAATACGCCCCAGTAGTTCATCTGCAGGTTGATGTTGTGCCAATATCCTGCAAGACATACGGGATAGTCATATGCGTTCCATGCACCTGTTAAATGTGCAGGCAAAGAATTCTCTCTTGAAGATGCAATAAGAAGGTATCTTCCGTACTGATATATCAATTCCTCAAGATACTTGTCTTCTATTCCGTTCTGATAGTTTGCAAGAAGCTCGTCTGTGGGAAGATTTGAAACCTCTGTTCCAAGGTCAAGCTTTACTCTGTCAAAATATTCTGATACATCTGCTACGTGGTCAGTCTTGATAGCATCGTAGCCTTTATTTACTGCCGCATCAATTCTTGCAGTTACTGCATCGTGAGGATGAGGATTACCTGCAAGCTTAACACTATCAGGCTTTGTAAATGTATCTGATGATAATATGTAGTTTGTATCAAGGGCAACATAAATAATAGCACTGTCAGCACCTGTTACTGTGATCTTGCCCTTGTCAGCAACTCCGTCAGTTACAGTATTTTCTGCAACCATTGTACCGCCTGTGGGAACGATTCTGTACTGTGCCTCATAGTCTATCTCATAACCTGCAAGATGACCTGATAAAGTAATATTATTATCATTTTCCTCATCCGCAACAACTGTACCTGTTCTTTCGCAGGTTGAAGTTCTTGTGCCATCCGCTACGCTTGTCTCTGATGACAGGAAGGGAATCATCGGCTCAAGTGAGAAGTTCAGGTTACCGCTACCACTTGCTGTAAGCTTAATAGCCAATACATTGTCGGGATAGCTTGTAAGGTACTCTCTTGTGTAAGTTACACCGTTATAATCGTATGAAACTGATGCAAGAGAGTCATTTATGTTCAAATCACGATAGTAGTTTGATACACTTGCCTCATCGTGATTGAAATAAATGTAAGTCTCTGCAAAGTTCATAAGACCCTTGTCAGTTGTATGCAGGGTCTTATCTGACAACTGCACACGTTCACGGTCTGTACGGCCAAAAACTGCCGCACCCATATAGCCGTTACCTAAGGGTAGCTGATATGCTTCCCAGCCGCTCATGGACTCGTTGTGCGTCGGGTTAATAATACCGTCTGCTGACTCGTCGGGAGCCTGCTCATCATACCACAACTTGTAAATCTTCTCTGTAGTCTTTACTTCGTTTGCAGCATATGAAACAGGGATTACTGAAAAAGCTACAGACAACATAACAAGTGCCGCTGTAATTCTTTTCACTAAAATTCGTCCTTTCATAATTTCTCCTCCTTAAAAATTTCCTTTTTTATCCATTTGTCCAACCAATGGACTAACCTTGTGTAATAATTGTAACATAAGAGAAATAAAAATGCACCCCCACAGATAAAACTCCGTACTTTTTGCATACAATTTGTACATTTTTTGCAAGGTTTTTGTACTTTTCATTCATTTATATCATAGTTATGAATGTTTTTTACAAATACATAGACGGAGATACACCCATAATTTTCTTAAAGGTTTTTGAATAATGATATATATCACAGAAGCCACAACGCTTTGCAATTTCGTTTATGGTATATCTTTTAGTGTTAAGCATATCTACAGAATTGGAAATTCTTTTCATTATAATATACTGGTGCATTGGCATTCCCGTAGCGGCTTTAACAAGCTCACTTATATAGTTGGGGTGAAGATTAAACTCTTTGCCTATATACTGGTTGGAAAGAGACTTGTTGAAATTCTCATTTATATATTCAATAACAATCTTACTTATTTCACTGTTACTGTTGTACTTTTCATTATGAAGATTTCTTGCACACTCAAAAAGTATCTGTGAGAAAAGATTTGATATAATATCATCAAAATACAAAAGCTTATGGGAAAACTCCTGCTCAAGCTTAATAAGCTTACCTGAAATACTTTGCATTTTTTTCAGATAAATTACCCCGTTAAAGCTTTCCT
>JAZNVD010000230.1:0-3523 GCA_045592645.1 Candidatus Ornithomonoglobus sp.
CAAATAATATATTCATAAAATCCTCCTTGCCTCATCACCTTTGGCATACATTACAACATTATAATTTTACTACTTTTAAGGGGTTTTGTCAATTAAACCTTACAAAAACAGTGGTTTTCTACTATTTACTGTTCTAATTTACCCTACTTATTATATACATTTTATAACACATTAAGTACAAAAGAGCCTATCCAAAGGACAGGCTCTGTAAGTTTTTATATAATCGTTCCCTTTGAAATTGCAAGAGGATAGCTTTCCTGACCAATAAGCTTTCTGCCCTTGGTTATTACTACTTCCTTATCGAATACAACGTGATTTACCTCAACGTCTTCCTCGACAACACTATCCTGCATAATGATTGAATTACGTACAACTGCACCCTTTTCAACCTTAACTCCACGTGAGAGAATTGAATTTTCGACTGTACCTTCAATTACACAACCGTCAGAAATAAAGCTGTTGCAACACACGGCACTTTCACCGTATTTTGTTGGGCTCTGGTCCTTGGTCTTTGTATAAATCGGACGTTTGCGGTTAAAGAACTCGGCTCTTCTGTCTGCCTTTAAGAATTCCATACTTGTCTGGTAATATGACTTCATTGAGTCAACCTTGTAGAAGTGGCCCTCAAACTGGTAGCCATACATTCTCAATCCGTCCATCTTTTTAATAATTGCATCCTTAACAAAATCTGCGTCCCCTCTTGCAGAACACTCATCAACAACACTCTCAAGCAATGCCTTTTCCATTACAAATATCTCAAGGCACGCATTAGTTGTCTTTGGATAGAACGGCTGAACTTCAATATCCTTGATTGTACCGTCAGTGTCAACATCAAGAAGTGCATAATGTGATAAATCTGCATCCTCTGTACCGTTGATGTCCTTGTAAATAACTGTAACGTCGGCCTGTTTTTCAATATGTGCCTCAATAACTGCGTCAAAATCAATGTTATATACCATATTACCCAAAGACAAAATCACATAAGTCTGGGGACTGCGGTGGATATAATCACGGATACCTGCAAGCAGGTCAATATTACCCTTTATTACGCCATACTGCTTGTTCTCAAGGTTGGGAGGAAGAATGTTAAGACCGCTGTCTTTTCTGTCTAAATCCCAGGGCTTGCCTGACTTTGTGTGGTCCATAAGCGATGAGTAATTTGACTCTGTCGCAATACCGATGTTTGTAATTCCTGCGTTTGCCATATTTGACAAAACAAAATCTATAATTCTATATCTTCCGGCAATAGGAAGCGCACTGTTAGCTCTTATATCAGTAAGGGGCGCTATCTTTTCGTCACCGGTAAGAATAATACCCATAGTATCATTTCTCATTTTCTATTCATTCCTTTCAAGTTAAAAGTCCTGGCGTTACGCCTGTACCATTGATTCCTTCGGTATGTTTGCACCGACACTGACCTTTGCGCCGCCTTCTATAAGCACAATGCCGTGAGTGCAGTAATCCGATTTATAAGGATTTGCATCTGATGCAGAGCTTACGCCTACCTTTGCACCCTCACCTACTACTGCCTCAACGCCGATTACTGCCTTTTCAACAATTGCACCGTCACCGATAACCGCACCGGGCATAATAACAGAATCTTTTATAACTGCGTCCTTGCCGACTTTAACTCCGCTGAATATTACTGAATGGTCCACTGTACCGTCAATTTCACAACCCTCTGTTACTGTTGATTGTGTTATCTTTGCGTTCTCTCCCACAAAATGCGGCATAAGTGCATAGTTTCTTGAATAGATAACCCATTTTCTGTCCCCTAAGTCAAACTTGGGCGGATTGTCGATAAGGTCCATATTTGCTTCCCAGAGTGACTGGATGGTACCAACGTCCTTCCAGTAACCCTCAAAACGGTAAGCCATCATCTTTTCACCGTCTGCCAACATCTTTGGAATAATGTTCTTACCAAAGTCATTTGATGACTCGGGGTCTCTCTCATCGTCTGTAAGGTACTTCTTAAGGACATCATACTTAAAGATATAAACACCCATTGATGCAAGATTACTCTTGGGATTTGCGGGCTTTTCTTCAAACTCAATTATCTGTCCCTCGTCATTGGTGTTCATAATACCAAAACGCTTGGCCTCTTCCCAGTCAACGGGCATTACGGCAATTGTAACTGCAGCATCTGCCTCTATATGAGCTTTCAGCATCTTACCGTAATCCATTTTATAAATATGGTCGCCTGAAAGTATCAGAACGTTTTCAGGATTAAACCCATCAAGGAAGCTTAAGTTCTGGTATATAGCATTTGCTGTGCCCTTATACCACTCACCTGTTGCACCACTCTGATAGGGAGGCAACACAAACGCACCGCCACGTGAACGGTCCAAATCCCACGGATTTCCGTTACCTATGTAGGTGTTCAGCTCAAGTGGCTGATATTGGGTAAGAACACCTACTGTATCTATTCCTGAATGGATACAGTTAGACAGCGGAAAGTCAATAATCCTGTACTTTCCACCAAAAGGCACCGCCGGCTTTGCCACATTCTTGGTTAGTGCACCAAGTCTTGAGCCCTGTCCTCCGGCAAGTATCATTGCAACGCATTTCTTTGCCATTTTAAAATCATCTCCTATTATTTTATCTTTCTTTTTAATACTATTGCACTGTTGCCGTCAATGGGTAATGTTATGGTATAGTCCATATCCGCAAACGGCTCCTGTTTTGCTATATAGGTCATTTTGTTGATTTTTCTGTCCCCACCAAATTCGGTCGAATTGGAGTGAAGAATGACCTCATACTCTCCACCGTAGGGCACTCCGATTTTATATGTCCCTCGGTCTATGGCGGTAAAGTTTGTAACTACTGCCAGTAAACCCTCGGGTTTTTTGCCCTTTCTTATATAGGATACAACAGAGTTTTCGTTGTCGGCTTCGTTTATCCACTTGAAACCATCCCAGCTTTGCTCAAGCTCCCACAAGGCTTTGTTTTCTTTATAAAGACGGTTAAGGGCTTTAACATACTTATTCAAATTCTTATGTGGTTCAAGCTCTAAAATATTCCATTCCAGCTGGTCATCGTAACGCCATTCAAGGAACTGACCTATCTCACCGCCCATAAACATAAGCTTCTTGCCGGGCATAGTCATATAATACGTAAGGAAAGTTTTATAAGCATTAAACTTATCCTCATAGCTTCCGAACATCTTATCCAGCAGTGATTTCTTACCATGAACAACCTCATCATGAGAAAGTGGCAGGATAAAGTTTTCCGAGAATGCGTACATCATTAAGAATGTAAGCAACGAATGATTATCCTTCCTGAAATACGGGTCCATTGAAACATAACGCAAGGTATCGTTCATCCAACCCATATTCCATTTAAAGTGAAAAGCTAAACCGTCATTTTCAGGGGGTGCGGTAACCAAGGGCCACGCCGTTGACTCCTCTGCAATCATCAGAAAGCCCGGTTTTTCCGTACCCATTGTAATATTTATACGCTTAAGCAATTCAACCGCTTCAAGGTTCCCGTTTCCGCCGTACTTGTTAGCAACCCACTCGCCGTC
>JAZNVD010000231.1:0-2009 GCA_045592645.1 Candidatus Ornithomonoglobus sp.
AAAATGAGTTCCACGATAGTGGGGCTCTTTTTTTGCGTGTTAATAAATAAGGACTTGAACCTCAAGGAGGCACGAGCGTTAAGAAAACAGTCCGGTGGACTGTTTTTAGCGAGGGTCGCGAGGCTTTAGCCGAGCAGGGGCAGATTGCGAAGCAATATGCGTCCTTTCATCCGCACCAAAAAATGAGTTCCACGATAGTGGGGCTCTTTTTTTGCGTGTTAATAAATAAGGACTTGAACCTCAAGGAGGCACGAGTGCAAAAATGACACCCTTACGGGTGTCATTTTTTATTCTACTGTTTCCTCTGCTTCAGCTTCTTTTTCAAAGTTAATACCTTCAATATGAATATTAACTGCGGTCACTGTCAGACCTGTCATAGACTCTACGCTTTCCTTTACTTTTTCCTGTACGGTCCACGCAAGCTCAGGAATCTTTATACCGTAATCTACTACAAGATATAAGTCAATTGACGCCATATCCTCCGTGATTTCTACCTTAACTCCCTGCGTGCCACTCTTTTTTGCACCAAGCTTTTGTGCGACTTCATTAACAAAGTTAGAACGCATACAAGATACGCCGGCAATCTCCGTAGCCGCAATGCTTGCAATCTTTGAAACAACATCAACAGAAATCTTAATGTTTCCTATTGTTTCGTCTTCCGTGGGAATCTCCGTCTCTACAGAAACCTCTGCGGGCTCATCTTCAAGGCCCATTCCTATCTTTAAATCTTCGTCCATCTGGTCTTCCTCCTTGATTTTTATTTATTGTTATTACTCGCTTATTTCCCGTTCGTATTCTTCTCTTGTAACAAGACTTCTTGCACGGTTTCCACATACTATTACGTGGTCAAGTATAACTATATTCTCCGTTGCAAGTAAATTCTCAAGCCTTGCAGTTACAAAAATATCCGTATATGACGGTAATATCTCGCCCGTGGGATGGTTATGTAAAAATATAACTGCCGATGCCCTGTGTAGTGAAACCGCTTTTGTTATGGCAGCTTTTGTTGTAGTCGCTTCCAGGTCTCCGCCATACTCCGTTAAGTCAATTACAGCCCTTACATAAGATTGCCCGTCAAGGCACAGCATCTTTAATGATTCTCTGCCGGGATCAAACTCAACAAACTCAATTAACTCCAGAATATTGTTTATTTCATATTTAACAGGCGTATATGTAAGTTCCTTTCTGTGATAGTAATCAATAAACTCCTTAAGACTACGGAGAAAGGATACTGTCTTTTCACCGACTCCCGGGATTTCATGCATCATATTTACATCCGTGGAAGTGCGCATAAGCTCTACTATGTTGCCACCGCTGTATTTAAGAAGATTGTGTGCTATGGGATTCGTATCTCCCTGACGGTATACATTATATAACATATACTCAAGCACTTCCACCTCCGACCAACCAGTAAAGCCAATTTCGTGGAACTTATCCTTCATTCTCTGTCGGTGGCCTGCGTGTACATTTTCTTTTTCTTTCATCATACATTAAATCGGAACAATACTATGTCTCCGTCTTTCATTACATATTCCTTACCTTCACTACGGACAAGACCCTTGTCCTTTGCCGCAGCCATTGTGCCACACTCCATAAGGTCGTTATAGTGCACAACCTCCGCACGGATAAATCCACGTTCAAAATCAGAATGAATCTTTCCTGCCGCCTGGGGTGCCTTTGTGCCCTCTTTAATGGTCCAGGCTCTCACTTCAGGTTCTCCCGCAGTAAGATAACTGATAAGTCCAAGCAATGAGTAACTTGCCTTAATTAGCCTGTCAAGGCCTGATTCGGTCATTCCAAGCTCTTCTAAGAACATACCTCTCTCATCTTCCTCAAGCTGTGAAATCTCCTCCTCAATACGGGCTGATACAGGCATTACCTCCGAGCCCTCACCTGCCGCATATTCTTTAACGCGTGCAAGAAGTGCATTGTTCTCAATACCCTTTGAAAAGTCGTCCTCCGCCACATTTGCCGCATAAATTACGGGCTTCATTGTGATTAAGAACACA
>JAZNVD010000232.1:0-5412 GCA_045592645.1 Candidatus Ornithomonoglobus sp.
GCTCACAGAACGACATGGCTACGATCCGACTTGACACCGGGTACAATTTCCACTTGTATGTATTACACAGGACTTGACCCGATGACAATGAAAAAGGTCTACGTTGCAAAGACTCCCAAGGAGAAAGCGATGCAGAGGGCAATGTTACAGTTTAAAAATCCCGAGAACTACGGCATTGTCCGTGAGGCACTAATTAAAGTTGGCAGAAGTGACCTTATAGGTAAATCGCCAAGATGTCTTGTTCCGCCTGAAGGGACAGAAAATAAATCAGGAAAGGTAAATAGAAATGGCAAAGCTACTAATGGGCAAAGAAGTGTCCGACAGAATAAAGAACGAAATGATAACCCAGGTGGAAGCACTCAAAAAAGAGGGCATAAACCCGGGACTGGCAGTAATTCTCGTAGGAGAGGACCCCGCAAGTAAGGTATATGTAAGCAATAAGAAAAAGGCTTGCGAATATATCGGAATAAACTCTTTTGAGTACAGACTTCCCGAAACTGCAACAGAGGAGGAAGTTCTTGAGCTTATTAATAAGTTAAATAACGATGATACCGTTTCAGGTATCCTTTGTCAGCTTCCCGTACCCAAGCACATAAACGAAGAAGCAATCATTAACGCAATAGACCCTAAAAAGGACGTAGATGCCTTTCATCCAATTAATGTTGGTAAGATAATGACAGGTAACTATGATTTTGTTCCCTGTACTCCTGCGGGTGTTATGGAGCTTATAAAGGAATCTGGAATTGACGTTTGCGGTAAAGAATGTGTTGTTGTGGGAAGGTCGAACATTGTGGGTAAGCCTATGTCAATGCTTTTACTTCATAAAAACGGTACTGTTACTATTTGTCATTCAAGAACAAAGGACCTTAAGGAGAAAACAAAATCAGCAGATATTTTGGTTGCGGCAGTTGGTATTCCTAATTTTATAACAGGTGATATGATAAAACCGGGTGCTGTTGTAATTGATGTTGGTATAAACAGAATTGCCCCGAAAACTCTGGTTGGTGACGTTGAATTTGAAAGTGCCCAGAAGGTGGCGGGTGCAATAACTCCCGTACCGGGTGGCGTAGGACCTATGACCATTGCGATGTTGATGAAAAACACTCTTAAGGCGGCAGAGATAAATAAGACAAAATAACTATACCTAATTTCCAAAAAACGGTATATCCTTATATTATTTTATTTATAAAATTAACAAAAAAAATTAAATTATTTGACACAAATATTATTTTAATGTATACTATAGCTTGCATGCAGATTTTATTTGTATAGAATTTCGAAAGGAGAAATTTAACTATGACATTTGAGAGCGCATTAAAGACACTAAAGACAAAGTTTAAGAATGTGGATGCTGCAAAGCTTGCAGATATGGCTGTTCAGGTAACATTGACAGACGAAGATTGTGGCGGTACATTATATTTTAAGGCAGAGGCAGGCAACCTTGAGGTTGCAGGTTACGATTATCGTGACAATGATGCAATTATTGACATTGAGAGAAAGGCACTGATGGATATTCTTTCAGGCAAGTCAACTCTTGATAAGGAGATTGAAAAGGGTAAGGCAACTGCAAAGGGAAACTTTGAGAAGCTTGATACTCTTAAGGCTGCAATTCCTGCATACAAAGCACCTGCTAAAAAGACAGTTGCAAAAAAGGCAGAAGCCCCCAAGAAGGCAGAGCCCGTAAAGGCAGAAGCTCCCAAGAAGGCACCTGTTAAGAAAACAACAGCAAAGAAGACAACAAAGAAGGCGTAAATAAGATAAGGGATTCTGTAAAACATCAGAATCCCTGTCTTTGTATAATTTACCAATGGAGGAACGGAAATGGCAAAGATTCAAATGACAACACCCATTGTTGAGATGGATGGAGATGAGATGACAAGAGTCATCTGGAAAATGATAAAGGATATTCTTCTTAACCCCTATATTGATTTGAAGACAGAGTATTATGACCTTGGACTTGAGTACAGAAACGAAACCAATGACCAGGTAACTGTTGACAGTGCAGAGGCGACAAAGAAGTACGGTGTTGCGGTTAAGTGTGCAACAATTACACCCAATGCAGCACGTATGACAGAGTATGACCTTAAGGAGATGTGGAAATCACCCAACGGCACAATTCGTGCAATTTTAGACGGTACGGTTTTCAGAACTCCCATTCTTGTAAACGGCATTGTTCCTTATATTCCCACATGGACAAAGCCAATTACAATTGCCCGTCACGCATACGGTGATGTTTATAAGAATGTTGAAATGCAGGTTCCTGCAGGTGCAAAGGCAGAGCTTGTTATGACTGATAAGGACGGCAATGTAACAAAGGAAACAATCCACGAGTTTAAGAATAGCGGTGTAATTCAGGGTTTACATAACCGTGACGAGTCTATTGCATCATTTGCAAGAGCTTGTTTTAACTATGCACTTGATTTGAAGCAGGATGTATGGTTTGCTACAAAGGACACTATCTCAAAGAAGTATGACCACAGATTTAAGGATATTTTCCAGGAAATCTATGATAACGAGTACAAGGAAAAATTTGAAAACAAGGGTATAGAATACTTCTACACACTGATTGATGATGCAGTTGCACGTGTTATCCGTTCAGAGGGCGGTTACATCTGGGCTTGTAAGAACTATGACGGTGATGTTATGTCTGATATGGTGGCAACAGCTTACGGCTCACTTGCTATGATGACATCAGTTCTTGTGTCACCCGACGGTGTATACGAGTACGAAGCAGCTCACGGTACAGTGCAGAGACATTACTATAAGTATCTAGATGGTGAAACAACTTCAACAAACTCTGTTGCAACAATTTTTGCGTGGACAGGTGCATTGAGAAAGCGTGGCGAGATGGATAATCTTGCAGACCTTGTAAACTTTGCAGACTGTCTTGAAAAAGCAACAATCAAGACAATCGAGGATGGCGTAATGACAGGTGATTTATATTCAATGTCAAAGCTTGAGAAAAAGGAAAAGGTTGATACAGAGGGATTCTTGAAAGCTGTAGATGAGAGATTAAAGGTAATGCTATAAAAAATAACGGCTGTTTTTACAGCCGTTATTTTAATGCGTCAAAAAACATTTCGTAAAAATCATACCATTCGTCAAAGGTTTCGGTACCGCCGCCATTTACACTGCGTAGCATTGCGTCGTTCATAGCCTGTCCCATATCTGCAAGTTCAAACAATATTATTTCATAACCGTATGACTGTGCAACAGTGCAGAAGTCTTTGTACGGGTCGTTACTGTTGCGTGTTTTAAAAAGTTTGTTTTTAAGTTCATCATCTCGTTTTGCGTGATTCTGCAAACGCATAAGTTCTAATTCAACACTCATTTTATGCCTCCCGGTTAAGCTTTGAATAAATACAACCGCAATAGTCCTGTCGGTAAAGATTATATATCTGTGACAATTCACACGACCGCTTATAACCGTTGCGTTTTTTGAAGTCAGAATACAAATAGCTGACGAAATATTTATCGGAAAGCTCTTTGCCGATTTCGTTTAATTTCTGTGCATCCTTGTGAGGACTGATTGAAAGGGTAGTAGTAAAGAAATCAAATCCCATTTCCTTTGCCTTTTGTGCGGTTTTCTCAAGTCTTAAACGGTAGCATTTATGACATCTCGCACCGCCTTCGGGCTCATTTTCAAGTCCTTTTGCAATTTCCGTAAATGCCGTTGGTTCATATTCACCGTAAATGAAATTAACAGAATCTTTTAAGCCCATTTCGTCAATAAGACGAATAAGTTCATTTGCGCGTTTTGAGTATTCGGCATTTTCAGTGATATTCGGGTTGTAAAAATAAACTGTTATATCAAAATAACTGCATAAATACTCCAATACATAACTTGAGCAGGGAGCACAGCAACAGTGCAGAAGTAAACGTGGTTTTGCATTATTCAGTTGCAGATTTTTTAAAGTAACGTCAAGAATACGCTGAAAATTTTCCTTCATATGTTTTCTCCAAAATTTTATAATTGTATTATATCTCATTTAATACGCAAAATCAAGATAATTTTCTCATAACAATAAATTCAAAAAATTTACAAAAAAATTCAACAAACCCTTGACAAATCCGTAATTCTTGTAGTATAATTGTTGGTGTGTTGTGTGGACTTGTCCACATAAACAGTATTTCCATCGAGTCCGTTTAGTAATTGACTTGCCGGGAGGAGGGAATTTAGGATGTCTGAGATAAGAATTAAAGAGAATGAATCACTTGACAGTGCATTGAGAAGATTTAAGCGTCAGTGTGCAAAGTCAGGTGTTATGGCTGAAGTAAGAAAGCGTGAGCATTACGAGAAGCCCAGCGTAAAGCGTAAGAAGAAGTCAGAAGCAGCAAGAAAGAGAAAGTTCTGATTGAGGCTTAAAAGTGACAATTAAAGAAAAACTACAAATCGACCTTAAGGATGCGATGGTTAATAAGGACACAATTCGTAAGAATGTTGTTCAGCTAATCAAAGCAGGAGTTTTACAGGTTGAGAAGGATAAAAGAATCACTCTTGATGATGAGGGTGTTTTAGACGTAATTGCAAAGCAGTTAAAGCAACGCAGAGACTCGCTTCCGGATTACGAAAAGAGTGGGCGTGAAGACCTTATCGCCCAACTCAAAAGAGAAATGGAACTTTTGATGGAATATTTGCCCAAGCAGCTGTCACATGATGAGCTGGTAGAAATCGTAAAAGAAGCGGTTTTGGAAACGGGCGCAACAACCATTAAAGATATGGGCAAAATAATGGTGGCGGTTATGCCTAAAACAAAGGGCAGAGCCGACGGTAAAGAAATAAATCTAATAGCAAGAGAGCTGTTGGGGTAACCCTATCTTTTAGAATATGAACTAATCGGAACAGCTAAAAGGCTGTTCCGTTTTACGCTGGTATAGCTCAGTTGGTAGAGCAACTCATTCGTAATGAGTAGGTCGCGGGTTCGAGTCCCATTACCAGCTCCAATGGCCTCTGTTATTTAACGGGGGCTTTTTGTTTATTTTGGAGGAAAATATGAAGAACACAAATACCTGGAATATCGTAATTAAACCCAAAACAGGGTGGTTTGATATTAATCTAAGAGAATTGTGGCAATACAAAGACCTGGTTTGGATGTTCCTTAAGCGTAATTTTAACAGTGCATATAAGCAAACGGTTTTAGGACCTTTATGGTTTGTTATTTCACCCTTGCTTTCATCTGCTATGTTTACGCTTATTTTTGGTAAAATTGCAAATATTTCAACTGATGGAGTTCCACAGTTTCTGTTCTACCTCTGTTCAAATACTGCGTGGGGTTATTTTGCAACGTGTCTTACCTCTACGGCAGGAACTTTCACGGGCAATGCAGGATTATTCGGTAAGGTATATTTTCCTCGTCTTGTGGTGCCTGTTACTAACGTTATTTATGGCTTACTTTCATTCTTTATCCATAT
>JAZNVD010000233.1:0-4710 GCA_045592645.1 Candidatus Ornithomonoglobus sp.
TCTCTTTTTGAAAAGCTCACAACCATATTTATATATACCCTTGATTGAACCTGTGGCGTAATAGGCATTTGCCGCACAACCGCCTGAACAATAGAGCCTTGCCCAGCAATCACGGCACTCGGGGCGTTCATATACATTACATTGCATAAATTCGTCCTGAATTTTGGTGTTATTAACACCATTCCAGATATCACCAAGCTTGAACTTTTCATCCCCCACAAACTGATGGCAGGGATATAAATCTCCCCAGGGGGTAACTGCCATATATTCTGTGCCTGAACCACAGCCTGAAATTCGCTTGTAAATACAAGGACCGCCTGAAAGGTCTATCATATAGTGATAGAATGTAAAGGGTTTGCCCTCTCTCTTGCGTTTTAGCATAAGCTCTGCCAACTTTTCGTATTGTTCAAAAACAATGGGTAAATCTTCCTCTGTAAGCTCCGAGGGGTCGCCCTTGGCACAAACAACGGGCTCCATACTAAGCTCTGTAAAGCCTAAGTCAAGCATTGTTTTGATATCTTCCAGAAAATCGGGGTTATGGTGGGTAAAGGTACCACGCATATAGTATTCCTTGCCGCCACGCGCCTCAACAAATTTCTGGAACTTAGGAACAATCTTTTCCCAGCTGCCCTGTCCTGCATAGTCTACACGGAAACGGTCATGAACTTCCTTTCTGCCGTCAAGGCTAAGAACGACATTACTCATTTCACGGTTGGCAAATTCAATTACCTCATCATCAACAAGGACACCGTTGGTAGTAAGTGTAAAACGGAAGTTCTTGTTGTGCTTTTTCTCAACCTCACGGGCATAGGCAACAAGCTCTTTTACCACGTCCCAGTTCATAAGGGGCTCACCGCCGAAAAAGTCTACTTCAAGGTTTCGTCTTGTGCCTGAATTTTCTATAAGAAAGTCCAATGCTCTTTTGCCTGTCTCAAAGGTCATAACTGCACGTTCACCATTATATTTTCCCTGAGAGCCAAAACAGAATGAGCAGTTAAGGTTACAGGTATGGGCAACGTGTAGGCAAAGCGCCTTAACAACACCTGCCGTTTTCTTTTTAAGAGTACCTGCCATGGGCTCGAAGTTATCCTCTGTAAAAAGGCTTCCGCTTTCTTTAAGGTCAAGAACCTGCTCGTAGCACTCTAAAATGTCCGTATCTGTTATTCCGTCAACACCAAGGTATTTTTTCTCCATTGCATTAAGGACATCCTCGCGGGAGTTATGCTCAAACATTTCAATTATATCGTAAGCAACATCGTCTACGGCGTGTACTGCACCAGAGCATACGTCAAGAACGATATTGTAATCACCCAATTTATACTGATGTATCATTTTATGTATCACCTTTCGTAAAGTAAATGAAAAAGGCTATCGCATTGTGCGACAGCCCATTAAGTTACCGTAAATTACTTGTTTTCGCACTTCTGATTAGCGATACCGCAGCTTGTCTTACAAGCTGACTGACAAGATGTCTGGCACTCGCCGCAACCACCCTTTTTAGCGCTCTCACAAAGATTACGTGTCTTAATTGTCTTAATATGCTTCATTTGGGTTACCTCCATCAATAATCATCTGAGTACAGTATAACATTTTTTTTCAATAAAGTCAATACCATATATTTTAAGTTAATGTCAAATATTATTAAACCCCTTGACAAAATGGTCGTAAAATGAGATAATAAGGGATAATGGGTGAGATATGCCCTAATACCGATATGAAAGGGAAAAGTTTTCATGGAAGACGCAAAGAATCTGGCAAAAAATTACAATCCTCAGGAATTTGAGGACAGACTATATAATAACTGGGTAACAAAGGGTTACTTCCACGCGGAAGTGGACAGAAACAAGAAACCCTTTACAATCGTTATCCCGCCCCCCAATGTAACGGGACAGTTGCATATGGGACACGCCCTTGACGAAACTTTACAGGATATCCTTATCCGTTATAAGAGAATGCAGGGCTATTCAACACTATGGGTACCCGGTACAGACCATGCAGGTATTGCAACACAGATCAAGGTTGAGGAGGAGCTTCGCGTAAAGGAAGGTCTTACACGTTATGACCTTGGCCGTGATAAGTTCTTGGAGAGAGTATGGGCATGGAAAGAGCAGTACGGTGGTAGAATTATTAATCAGCTTAAAAAGATTGGCTCATCGTGTGACTGGGACCGTGAACGTTTTACAATGGATGAAGGGTGCTCAAAGGCGGTTAAGGAAGTATTCGTAAACCTTTATAATAAGGGTCTTATTTATCAGGGCTCAAGAATTATCAACTGGTGTCCCAACTGTATAACAGGTCTTTCTGACGTAGAGGTTGAACATGCTGAACAGGCAGGTCATTTCTGGCATATTAAGTATCCCGTAAAGGGCAGCGATGAGTTTGTTACAATCGCAACAACCCGTCCTGAAACCTTATTTGGTGATACTGCCGTTGCGGTTAACCCCGAGGATGAGAGATATTCTCATTTAATTGGCAAGACATTGTTATTGCCCTTAACTGACCGTGAAATTCCCGTTATTGCCGACAGTTATGTTGATAAGGAGTTCGGTACAGGTTGCGTTAAGATCACACCTGCTCACGACCCCAACGACTTTGAGGTGGGCGAGAGACATAACCTTCCTCAGATAAGAGTTATGAATGATGATGCCACAATGAACTCTTATGCTGGTAAGTATGAGGGAATGGACCGTTACGAGTGCCGTAAGGCAATGATTGAAGATTTGGACAAAATGGGTCTTCTTGTTAAGATTGAGGACCATGCACATAATGTTGGACAGTGTTACCGTTGCGGTACAACTGTTGAGCCTATTATTTCAAAGCAGTGGTTTGTTAAGATGAAGCCATTGGCACAACCTGCCATTGACGCGGTAAAGAATGGGGAGACAAAGTTCGTCCCCGAGCACTTTGAAAAGGTATATTTCCATTGGCTTGAGAATATCCGTGACTGGTGTATTTCCCGTCAGCTTTGGTGGGGCCACAGAATTCCCGCTTTCTACTGTGATGAGTGCGGTGAGTTGGTTGTTACAAAAGAGGATAGTGCAGTATGTCCCAAGTGTGGTAAAGAAATGCGTCAGGACCCCGATACATTGGATACCTGGTTCTCATCTGCATTGTGGCCTTTCTCAACATTAGGCTGGCCTGAAAAGACAGAAGAGTATGATTATTTCTACCCCACAAGCACATTGGTAACAGGCTATGACATTATTCCTTTCTGGGTAATGCGAATGATGTTCTCGGCTCTTGAGCATACAGGCAAGGTACCTTTTGATAAGGTATTTATCCACGGCCTTGTAAGAGATAGCCAGGGCAGAAAGATGAGTAAATCACTTGGTAACGGTATTGACCCCTTGGAGATTATTGAGCAGTACGGTGCCGATGCACTTCGTTTCACATTGACAACAGGTAATGCGCCAGGTAACGATATGCGTTTTTATATGGAACGTGTTGAGGCAGGCCGTAACTTTGCAAATAAGATGTGGAATGCGTCAAGATTTACAATGATGAACCTTGAGATTGAGGAGAATAAGCTCCCCGATATTGCAGATCTTCAGCTTGAGGATAAGTGGATACTTTCAAGATATAATGAGGTTGTAAAGGTTGTTACTGATAACCTTGACCGTTACGAGCTTGGCGTTGCATTGTCAAATCTGTATGAGTTTATCTGGGAGAACTTCTGTGACTGGTATATTGAACTTGTAAAGCCCAGACTGTTTGATAAGGAGAACCCCACAGGCAAGACTGCACAGTATGTATTAACTTATGTATTGTCAGGCACAATGCAGTTATTACATCCCTTTATGCCCTTTATCACAGAGGAAATATGGCAGCACCTACCCCACGAGGGCGAGAGTATTGTTATAAGCAAGTTCCCTGAATATAACAAGGACTTGTCATTCCCCGAGGATGAAAAGGCAATGACGGTTATTATGGACGCCATTTCTGCCGTTCGTAACAGACGCGCTGAAATGAATGTTCCCCCGTCAAAGAAGGCAAAGACAATTATCGTAACTGATAAGGCGGATATATTTAATAAGGGTGTTTCATTCTTTGAGAAACTTGCATCTGCAAGTGAGGTTATTGTAACCAATACAAACGAGGGAATTGACCCCAATGCCGTAAACATCGTTGTTGACGGTGCCCAGATTTATCTTCCCATGAGTGAGCTTGTGGACAAGGAGAAAGAACTTGCCCGTTTAGAGCAGGAGAAGACAAAGCTTGAAGGTGAGATTAAGCGTGTAGAGGGTAAATTGAATAACCCCGGCTTTATGGCAAAAGCACCTGAAAAGCTTGTTAATGAGGAAAGAGAAAAGGGCGAAAAGTATAAAGAGATGCTTAACAAGGTACTTCAAAGCATCAACGCTATGAAAGAACTTTAATGGAGAGACAAAGTGGACTATCTTAATGCATTAGATTATGTTCACCGGATACCTAGGTTTGTGCGTCCGCTGGGCAATGAAAAGCTCGGCGGACTTCTTAGGTTATTGGGGGACCCGCAGGATGATTTGAAGTTTATCCACGTTGCAGGTACTAACGGAAAAGGCTCCGTTTGTGCCATGACGGCGGAGATTTTGAAAAATGCAGGGTATAAGACAGGGTTATTTACCTCGCCTTTTATTGAGGTGTTTAACGAACGCATAAGAATTAACGGCGAAATGATTGAGAACGACATCCTTGCAGATTACATTACCCGTGTGGCAGAGGTAATGGAAA
>JAZNVD010000234.1:0-8744 GCA_045592645.1 Candidatus Ornithomonoglobus sp.
GAATGCTTTATTAAGCAGGGCATCTCCTGCAAGAATTGCGGTGCTCTCACCAAACTTAATATGGTTTGTAGGCATTCCCCGACGTAAATCGTCATTGTCCATTGCAGGTAAATCATCGTGAATAAGAGAATATGTGTGTATCATTTCTAACGCACAGGCAAATTCTTTTACATCTTCCCAGTCTTTACCAAACAGCCTTGCAACCTCAAGCATAAGAATTGGTCTTAAACGCTTTCCTCCTGCCATAAGACTGTATCTCATAGCTTCATATATTTCATATTGAGGATTGTCAATTATGGGAACTAATTCATCAAGTGAAGAATCTATTATTTTTATTCTGTCCTCTAATTTTTTCTTCATTCCGCTTCACCAAAATTTTCAAGAGTCATTTCACCATTACCTGACTGAACAAGTATTTTAACCTTTTTTTCAGCCTCCTCCAACTTGCTCTGACAAGTTTTAGCAAGCTTAATTCCCTCTTCAAAGAGCTTTAGTGAATCATCAAGGGTTATATCCCCCGCTTCGAGCTGTGTAACAATTGTCTCTAATTCGTTCATTGAATCTTCAAATGTTTTTACTGCCATTACCGTTCTCCTTATTTTACTAAACAGTCAACATCTCCATTATGGAGTCTTAATTTAAATTCGTCTTTACTTTTGAAATCTTCCGCATTCTTTAGTACATTACCCGCACCGTCTGTTGCAATTGAATATCCACGCAATAACGTCTTAAGAGGGCTTAACGTATCAAGTTTTGCAGTAACTTGAGTAAATAAGCGGATCTTATTATTAATGATTTGTCTGTAATTACCTTCAAGTGCCTGAAGCCTCATATCAAGCTTTTGTGATAAATCTCTTATTTTGTCCTCCGGGCTCCTTGGGATGATACGTTTAAGAGTCATTTTTAAACTATCTATCTTTGAGGAAACAGACTGTAATGCACGTCTCTTATAAATTACCAATAATCGCATTAACTCATCCTGCGAAGGTACACATACCTCTGCTGCTGCAGATGGCGTAGGGGCTCTGAAATCCGCCACAAAATCTGCAATTGTAAAATCTGTTTCGTGTCCAACTGCTGATATTACGGGAATTTGAGATGCAAAGATTGCTCTTGCAACACATTCTTCATTAAACGCCCATAAATCTTCTATGCTACCGCCGCCACGGCCTATAATCAAGGTATCAACAAGATTTGTTTTATTAAAGTATTCTATAGCTTCAACTATGCTTTCCTTTGCACCAACACCTTGAACGAGTGTAGGGTAAATTATAATTTCTGCCATAGGATAACGCCTTGTAATAACGTTAATTATATCACGTACTGCAGCTCCCGTAGGCGCAGTTGCAACGCCTATTCTTGACGGATATTTTGGAATTGGCTTTTTGAACTGACTGTCAAACAGACCTTCCTCCGAAAGTTGACCTTTAAGTCGTTCAAATTCCTTATACAAATCACCGACTCCGTCACGTACCATATCTTCAATATATAATTGATATGTACCGCCTGATTCGTATACAGAAATTCTTCCGCGAGCTATTACCATGGTACCATCCGCAGGCTCAAAATCAAGTGTCTGTGCTGCGCCTCTGAACATAACTGCTTTTAAAACACTGGTTTCGTCTTTTAAAGTAAGATATATATGTCCAGAAGAATGACGTTTGAAATTTGATATTTCACCCTTGACCCAAATATTGTTAAGAACGCTTTTACTGTCAAGTAACCGTTTGATATAATTATTAACCCTTGAAACAGTGCCAATTATTCTTTGTTCATCCATTATTCTTCTCCTCTGCCATATACGCGAGAATAGCAACTCCTACTGCATTATCACAGGATAATTCCTTTGAAGCAAAATAAACTTTTGCATCAAGTTCTTCTTTAAGTCCGTTTCTTATAATCTGATTTGATGCAACACCGCCAACAATAAGTACATTTTTCATCCCTGTACTATTTATTGCATTATTTATTGACTTTACAAGTATTTCTTTTATGTATGTTAAAACTGTTCTTGCAACAACACATGGTTCTTCGCCTATGCCGTTAAGTAACTTGGTTTCAACTCCCGAAAGATTAAAAAATGAGTCTTTTATACTCATTGGCAGTTTAACAGATTTTGCAGTCAGTTGAGCCATTTTTTCAAGGTCAACGCCACAGGGGAATTTTATTCCCAGGTTAACTCCAACTCTGTCAATTAACTGACCTGCACTTATATCTAAAGTTCCGCCGATTATTTTATTTTCAAAATTGTATCCATTATAAGCTGAAGCCAAAATTTCCGTTGTACCGCCTGAAAGATGAACAGAAATAAATGGCTCGTCTAATATGGAATATGAGCCACAAGAATGAATTCCGGCCATAATATGTCCATCCTGGTGTGAGAACTCATATAGTTTTGCACCCGACACGGCTGAAATTGCTTTTGCGTAACCGTGTCCGACAGTAAATACAGGCATATATGAACCTTCTACCGTACGTGGACGGGTGCTTACGCCGATAACATCTACAGGAGATTTATTTACTGCATTTGTAATAATGTGAGGAAGCTCTTTATTATGTATAAAAACGCCGTCGCTTTGTCTTATTCCTCTTTTACCCTCTCCTACATCAAGTATCTTCCTTGACAATGTGTATGTTTTACCGTCATAGACAGATGCAGATGTAGTATAGTTACTTGTATCAATGCCAAGGGAAATCATAATTGTTTTAAAACATTTCCAAGAACACCGTTAATAAATGAGGGCTCTTTATCATCACAATATTTTTTTGCTAATTCTACTGCTTCGTTAATCGCAACTTTAGGCGGAACATCATCACAGTATTTCATTTCATATATTGCAAGCTTTAAAATAGAACGACTTGCTTTTGAAAGTCTTTTAAATGTCCATCCGTCTTTCAAATTCTGATTAATCAAATCAATGATTTCCTGCTCATGTTCAAGAATACCGTTTGTTGTGGCTGTGATATAACCTATGTTTTGTTCACATTCAGGCAGTTCCTTTAATAAAATTTCTCTCGCCTCATCCATATTATCTCTTTGTGTAGCAAATTGGAACACTTGAGTAAATACTGCTTCTCGTGCCTGAGATCTTGTCTGTTTCTTCATAGTAGATTCCTTTCAGCGGTTGTTTTCTTACCTGATTTTACCATAAAACACGCAAAAAATCAAGTATTATACCTTCTTTGGCAGTTTTTTCTTATCAGGTTTATTACCATAATACTGATATAACCAACATCTTAACATTCCATTGTATATTTTTCGACGTCTGTCGGCTTTCTGACCAAACTCTTTTTCAAATTCCTCATGGGATGTAAGGATATAATATGACCACCTGTCAAGATTTGAAAAATTGTTATGAATTTCACTGTACAGTTTCTTACAATCATTTATGTCTGACAGTCTTTCACCATATGGAGGATTTGTTATAATTGAGCCACAGGGGCTCTTTGTATATATCTTTGTTGCATCCTCCTGCCGTACATTAATAAACTGACTTACACCTGCTTTTTGTGAATTATTTAAAATTAATTCAACGGCATAAGGGTCAATATCTGTTGCAGTAATATCAAGAAATACGTCTTTATGCTCTTCGTCCTTCGCTTCGTCAATGCAGTCTTTTATCATAGTTTCACTTATTTGACTAAAATCACTGTATGCAAAATTCCTTAATAAGCCGGGTGCAATATTTCTTTTAAACATTGCCGCTTCAATAGGGATTGTTCCTGATCCGCAGAAAGGGTCCCATAGAGGCTCTTCAAATTTCCAGTAACTTATCATAACCATTGCCGCTGCAATGGTTTCACGCAAAGGTGCAAGATTAGATTTTGCACGGTAACCACGTTTATGCAATGCAATACCTGTAGTATCAATCATCAGTGTAGCAATATTATTAATAATAGTAAACTGAATCTGATATGTCCTTCCGTCTTCGGGCATCCACGAAACACCGTATTTTTCACCCAGCCTGTCTGCAACTGCTTTTTTAATCATTATCTGACTGTTGCGGTCACTGTTAAGAACAGAACGTATAGTATGACCTTTTACAGGAAAAGCATCGTTTTTAGAAATAAACTGTTCCCATGGCAAAGCCTTTACTCCTTCATATAATTCATCAGGAGTTTCACATTTAAACTCTCCCACTTTAATCAGAACACGTTCACCGCAACGAAGCCACATATTGGCACGGCAAACGGCATCATAATCACCATCAAATATAACACGCCCGTCCTCTGTTTTCTTACTATCGTATCCAAGTCTGTAAAGCTCTTTTGATACTAATGCTTCAAGTCCCAACAGTGTGGGAACAACAATCTCAAATTTATCTTTCATTTTATCTCCTTTTGTTCTTCCTTCGGGGCGAGAAATTTTTCGGTGATTTATAGGGCTTGCTACGGCGGACAACCTTTGATACTGTATGAAAGTTATTATCCTCTTCCCTGACAAAATCAATGCGTCTGGAAAGAATATCTGCAGAAACAACTGTAATTCGTATGTTATCGCCTATTTTATATATTTTATTTGTGTGGTTGCCCTTAACTATATGATTAATATCATCATACTCAAAATAATCTCCGTTCATTGTTTCATACCGAATAAGTCCTTCGCAGGAATTTTCAAGCATAGCAAACATTCCAAAGGACGTAACTGATGTTATTGTTGCATCAAAGCTCTCACCGACAGTCTCACGCATATATGCCGCTTTTAACATATCTACGGCATCACGTTCCGCTTTTTCCGCTTCAACTTCTCTCTCAGATGAAATTTCTGCTGCGTTTTTCATTAACTTTTCATAATGCTTACGTTTATCGTCGTTTAAATTGCCGTTTATAAAATCTTTTAAAACACGATGAATTATTAAATCAGGATATCTTCTTATTGGCGATGTAAAATGACAGTAAAACTTTGCAGCAAGTCCGAAATGTCCGTCATTCGTATCACGGTAGCATGCTTTCATAAGTGACCTTAACATCATCTTTGAAATCATAAATTCCTCTGGCGTACCTTTAACCTCATCTGCAATCTTCTGCAAAGCTTTGGGATGAATTGTTTCACTGTCAAGCTTACCCTTGATTGAATAACCAAAATTCTTGATGAATTCATTAAATTCAGTTAGCTTCTCATTCCCCGGTGCTTCGTGAACACGATATACAAAAGGTAATTCCGACCAGAAAGCAGTCTGTGCAACCGTTTCATTTGCAGCAAGCATAAATGATTCAATAAGTTTATGTGAATCACCCCTGTCAACTGCCACAATCTCTACAGGGTTTGCATACTCGTCGCATAACACCTTTGTTTCGGGAAAATCAAAATCAATCGCACCTCGGAGTTTTCTCTTATCTGCCAGCGCTTTTGACAGTTCATTCATCTTTTTTAACATAGGAACAATAGCAGAATATTTCTCACACAGCTCTTTATCACCGTCAAATATTTTGTTAACATCATTATATGTCATTCGGTAGGACGAATGAATAACTGTTTCTGCAATTCTGTTTGAATGAATGTTTCCGTCTTTGTCTATCTCCATAAAAACGCTTAAAGTAAGTCTGTCAACATCAGGGTTTAATGAGCATATTCCGTTTGATAATTCCTTTGGAAGCATTGGAATTACCTTGTGAGGAAAATAAACACTTGTGGCACGGTTTAATGCTTCTCTGTCAAGTTCTGTACCCTCTTTGACATAATGAGTTACATCAGCAATATGGACACCTAAAAGAACATTCCCATCAGATAACTCTTCTAAAGATACTGCATCATCAAAATCTCTTGAGTCGTCTCCATCTATGGTTATTACTGTTTTATTTCTTAAATCTTCCCTGCCTGACATTTCGACATCTGATACAGTATCAGATATGGATGAAACCTCCTCTTTTATCAAATACGAAAAATCGGCAAAAAGCCCTCTGTCAGCGAGCAAACCGTCAAGACAGCTACCGATACTGTCTTTTGTTCCTAAAACGGTCAGAACTGTTCCTACGGGCAGATTTCTCTCTGTGTATCTGTCAATGGATACAAGAACACGGTCATCTTTCTTTGCACCGCCTAATCGGTCAGCAGAAACACCAATTTCCGAAAAGAATTCTCTTTTATCAGGCGTAATCATAAATTTATTGCCCTTAATTCCGCGTACTACACCGACTATTTTCTTATTTCCTCTTTTAAGGACACGGATTACAGTACCTTCACGGTGATTTTTACGGGTGGAATTACTGTTAATCTTTACAAGCACTGTATCATTATGATACGCCATATTCATATTTGATGAATCAATAAATACCTCGTCACCGTCATTTAACTTTACGAAACCAAATCCTTTATTTGCATTACAGGATAAGACGCCTGATATAATATCGGCTTTATTGCAAGGCAAAAACTTGCCTTTTTTGGTTGAGTAAATCTTACCTTCTGTACATAATTCTTCAATAATTTTATTAAACTCGTCTATATCGTTTTTTGGCACATCAAGAACCGTTATAAGCTCATCTGCTTTTAACGGTATATAGCTGTCTTCATTTATAAATGCTAAAATTCTTTCTTTTCTGTCCATGTTCTACTCCATATATAATATTCAAATAAAACTCATTCATTTTTGAATGAGTTCTAAATTGTCAATTATAGTTTTAGCAAAATATTGAGGATTATGATTGTTTGAAACTTGGATTTTTATGTCGCAATCATCATAATAAGGCAATCTTGAAACAAACCTTTCGTATATCTCATCAATGTCACTGTTTTTTAACAATGGTCTTGTTGAACGTGCATTGTCGAGTCGTTCCTTTATAGTTTCAAAATCAGGAGAAAGATTTACTATCACTCCGTTTTTTCTTAATTCTCCGACATTATCCTTGTTAAGAACAACACCGCCACCTGTTGAAATAATGGTGTTATTTAGTTTTGCAACCTCACAGATGATTTCGTGCTCAACTCTGCGAAATTCATTCTCACCGTACTTTTCAAATATCTCATTGATTGTCATACTCATTCTATTAACAATCAATTCATCTGTGTCAACAAGCGTGTAACCTGTAAGCTTGTTTTTTAACGCCTTTGATATTGCACTTTTGCCTGTTGCCATAAAACCCGTCAGGACTATATTCATACCTTAAATACCTCTTTCCTAACCATATCCACCAATGTATCAGGAACTGCTGAACCTGTGAAAAGTTCATAAGCTACCACTCCCTGATATATCAGCATATCAAGACCGTTTAATGTCTTTGCACCTTTTTCCGTTGCATATTGTAAAAATTTTGTACAAGGCGGATTGTATATAAGATCTACGGCCGAAGTTTCCGACGTAATTATATCACCGTTAATTCCGTCAATATTATCCCATGGGTATACATTTTTTAAATGGTCCATTCCTGCAGTTGTTGTATTAATTACAATGTCATATTTACCTGATTCAGGTGATGTTCCGACTTTAAAACCTGTCAGGTTAGATATATCTTCCGACAGTTTAACTGCCTTTTCCTTTGTGCGGTTAACCAATGTGATGCTTTTAGGTGACTCCTTGATAAACCTTATAATAACAGGTTTTACAACACCACCGCACCCAAGAACCAGTATGTCTTTATCTTTTAATGTGATACCCGCCTTTATCATTGACAAATACAGACCATCACCATCTGTACTGTATCCCTTCAGGACACCGTTATCGTTTACAACTGTGTTGACAGAGCCAACCAACTGTGCATCAGGTGATATAAAATCAAGATGTTTCATAACCTCAACCTTATGGGGCGATGTTACATTTATACCGCGAATGTTTAAATAACGCATACCTTTAATTGCAGATTCAAGATTTTCAGGTTTAACGTGATATGCTGAATATATGTAGTCATTACCTAATTTCTCTGATATGAAATTATGCAGGGCAGGTGAAAAGCTGTGATCTATAGGGTCACCTATTACCCCTAATGTTTTTGTTTTTGCCGTTATATTCATATTATCATCCCGTTAAAAATTATTATTAAAGCCGTTAAGCAATCTTGTTGCGTATGTTGCATCAACTATCTCCCACCCGAAAGAATATGGTTTCATACCTGATTCCAGCAGGTTTTTATATACTGTTTCATAAGAGCTCATGGGAACAGTTGAAGTAAATATCTGATTTTCAATAAAGTCGTGAACCATAAATTCAATTCCATCATCACAGATTTTACCGAATCTGCAGTTTCGTTGTTCACTCTTATCCACGTCCTGGGAAAGAATCATAAGCTTAATAACCTCTATTGCCTTATCATTTAACTGATTATCAAATATCAGTATTTTTTCGAGCAATTCATTATAATCAGTGATAAATCTTAAATTATATCCTTCAAGATTGTCAAGCTCACCACTCTCTGTAGATGCTTCACATATATCCTGATACATTTTTTCCTTTACAACTACATCATCTGTCGGTGTAAAGGAAATCATAAGCTTCTTATCCTCATCGTGATAAAGCATAGGGTGAGGCATTAAAGCCGTAAATTCACACGAAGGACAATGAAACATATTTATTTTACCCACAAGAAGATCATTCTTTAAATCTACACTGTCTTTTGCTGTAATTGAACTCCAGACTGTTACGTCGTTCATTTGTGAACATTTAGGACATTTTACCGATTGTTTTAAATTAACACTCATACTGATTTTGCCTTTCTTATTTATGGTTTTATTATACTACATAGAGACCAAATAATCAAGTATATTTTCCATTGTATATGGCATAATCCTTATGATATAAGCGTAATATAGAGTA
>JAZNVD010000235.1:0-2312 GCA_045592645.1 Candidatus Ornithomonoglobus sp.
ATGAAGCAACAGGCTGGGGTGTTGCCCACAGATTAAACCTCTGGGCAAGAACAAAGGACGGTAACCGTACATATAAGCTTGTTGAGCAGTTATTGAAGAAGAACACTGCAACAAACCTATGGGATTTGCATCCGCCTTTCCAGATTGACGGTAACTTAGGCGGTACGGCAGGTATTGCAGAAATGCTATTGCAGAGCCACGAGGGATATATTGAAATTCTTCCCGCAATCCCTGATAGCTGGGCAAACGGTTCATATACAGGTCTTGTTGCACGCGGTAACTTTGAGATTGGAGCAAAGTGGCAGGACGGTACTTTGAAAACAGTTAATATTACATCAAATGCAGGCGGTGAGGCAAGGATTAAGTATGATGGATATTCAAACCCCGTTGTAAAGACGGCAGAGGGAGAAACAGTATCTGCTACTCTTAAAGACGGTATTATCACCTTTAACACAGAGGTGGGTGAGACATACTACATCGCAGGCTTTACAAAGGTAACAAAGCCCGCAGATGTTACAAATCTAAATGCTGATAATGCATTCTTAGGTAATACTGCACTCAGCTGGACGGCATCCACTGACGCCGTAAGCTATAACGTATATGTTGCAACAGAATCTCAGGCAGATTACACATTACTTGGTAATGTAACAGATACAGGCTACATCTTTACACCTCAGGAGGGTTATGAAAACGCCCGTTATACCTTTAAGGTAAAGGCAGTAAACAGTGCAGGTACAGAGAGTGACGGTGTACTTTGCTACCGTAATCCCGAGGATGTATCAGCAACGGTTAATGCAGTTTCAGGCAGTGTTCTTGATGACGGAACATTGCAGGTAACGGTAAATGCAACAGAGTTTGAAAGCTCATATAAGCTATATAAAAAGGCAACTTCAAATGCCGAGTGGACTTATGTAACATCAAGCGATATTCCCGTAATCACGATGGCAGATTACGATGCGGATATGCGTTACGGTGTATCGGTTGTAAGCCGTTACTATGATGTTGAGTCGGATATTATTGAGGTTAAGAACTTCGGCGTCGGTGCAAGTAAGCTTACTTATGATGCATCGGATATCCTTGCAGGAGCAAAGGTTGAAACAGAAAGCACATCATCAGAGTATGAGTCAGTTATTGACCTTCCCGCAACCTTTAACCTTGGTGAGCTTAAGATTTATCCGTATAACCTGAGCAGTACAAATGCAAATTATGCAGGTGCAACAATGAAGATTGAAGCGGGTTATAACGGCGACTGGACGACGGTTTATGACCTTAAGACGAACCTTGAAATAAAGAATAAGAGAGTGGGTTCTGCGCTTGTATTTGATATGTCAGGCGTTATGGCACAGCAGTTGAGAATTACTGCAACTCTCGTGTCAGGATATACCGTTCAGTATGACGATATAACACTTTCCGGTACGCTTGCTGCAAGTGAGGCATATTACAGTGATAACATTTTTGCGGGAAATGTGTTTGAAGCAACCGATTCGACGGTAATGGCACAGATTAAGGATGCATCATCAGGCTATGCAAACCTTACCGACGGAACATACAAGGGCTCGGAAAATCCCCTGAGATTTACAACAAAGACGTCTGCTGATGCTATTTTGGACGCTACAATGGACTTTGGCGGTGTTGCGGTACTTAACGAGCTTCGTTTGTATGATTACGATTCGTGGGATAATGACGCATACTATGCAGGTCAGAATATCAAGGTAGAGGTTTACAATAACAGTAGCTGGTCAACTGTTCACAATGTAACACTTGAGGGCGGTGTAGGTAATAATATACGTTCAGTATACCGCCGTGAACTTGGCAAAAGAGATGACCTTAAGGATAAGTGGCTTGCCTTTGATATGGGCGGAATAAAAGCAGAGAAGATAAGAGTTATCTGTGATAATCCGTTTACTAAATCAAACATTATCTCCTTCTATGAGTTTGAATGTTCAGGCTATGTTGGAGAAGGAAATAATATGGAACGTTCGGATAACCTGTTTGAGGATAAGGTGTTTGTCCTGACAGACGAGTCGGCGGGCTATGTTCACAGTGAGCCGTACATAGTTGACTATCTCACCGACGGAACATACAAGGGTTCAGATAATCCTATGAGATTCTCAACAAAGGCAAAGACTGATGCTATTTTAGACGGTACTCTTGACTTTGGTGCAAAGGCAACCCTTGATAATCTTCTTGTTTATGACTTTGACTCATGGGATGGCTCTGCTCATTATGTCGGCACTGATGTAACAGTTTACGGATATAATGAGGGAGAATGGACGGAGTTATTCTCCGATACCATTACTACTGATAATGCC
>JAZNVD010000236.1:0-4959 GCA_045592645.1 Candidatus Ornithomonoglobus sp.
TTGTGGAAAGAAAATCCGGACCGATGCAAGCCGTTTTGACCTTGTGGTAGTATCGGGCGGTGACGGGACGTTACACGATGCCGTGGACGGTATGCTTGAGTTGCCCCGTGAAATGCGTATACCTATCGGATATATTCCTGCAGGCACTATGAACGACTTTGCGTCTACAAATAAAATTTCATCCACCCCCCGTGATGCAGTGGCAGAGATTATAAATAACCCGATTATCCCCTATGATATAGGACTGTTTAACGGGCAGAGGTTTATTTATGTAGCGGCATTCGGTGCATTTACCGATGTGTCCTACGAAACACCGCAGGCTTCCAAAAACCTTTTTGGCCAGACAGCATACATTGTTGAGGGCATAAAGAGCCTGCCTAAAATTCACGGCGTTGATGTTACAATCGAAACCAACGAAGGCAAGACAATTAATTCCCACGCATATCTTGTTATGATAATGAATTCAACCAGTGTCGGCGGTTTTGACTTTGGCAGATTTTACGATGTTGATACGGGCGACGGTAAATTTGAGATTGTGGTAATTGACAGCACAATAAACGTTATCGACCTTACAAATATATTCACGTCAATCCGCAGCGGCAGCGTGGATATTCCCGGGGTTACAATCATTTCAACCTCCGGGGCAAGGATAACAACCGCCCAGAAGGTTAAATGGACTTTAGACGGCGAATTTGGCGGTGAAATGAGTGATGTGGACTTTGAGGTTGCTCATAATGCCGTAGACTTTTTCATAAGTAATAATAAAAAGAATTAACGGAGGACAATATGGAACATATTGCAACATCTTTAATGGATACGCTAAACGCCTGGGGTATTCCCCATCAGCTGATTACGTCAATTATTTCAATGATACCCTTAATTGAGCTTCGAGGCTCAATACTGGTTGGCGGAACATTGAACCTGCCCTTCATACAGACCTTTATTGCATCTGTAATCGGTAATATGATACCAATTCCCTTTATTCTGCTCTTTATTGAGAAAATATTTGACTGGATGAAGAAGGTTAAAGGCCTCGAGAAGATTGCCAACGGAATTGAGAAAAAGGCAATGTCAAAGTCAGACCAGATTGAAAAGTATGGCTACCTTGGTTTATTCTTATTCGTTGCAATCCCCCTGCCGGGTACAGGGGCGTGGACAGGAAGCTTGCTTGCAGTACTGTTTCGGTTAAAGCGTTGGAAGAGCCTGGGCTTTATCTTCCTTGGTGTACTTGGTGCAGGCTTTATAATGTCATTGGTAAGCTATGGACTGTTAAATACGTTGTTATACTAAAAAAATTACGGGACGATGTTCGTCCCGTGTTTTTTTATTTTAAATCTTTCAAAGTCAACTCAAAAGGTTTATCATCCTCAAGGTAATCAATAAGCTCATCATCGTTCTCTGTTGAAATATAAAGGTTATGGCAACCCTCACGGATAAACCTCTCCTGCTCGGAGAATACCATAAACTCCATAAGTTTATCATAATAATTAAAAATATTATAAAACGCAATAGGCTTTTTGTGCTGACACAACTGCTTTAAGGTGATAACCTCAAACATTTCCTCCAGTGTGCCTATACCACCGGGAACAATAATAAAGGCATCGGCAATATCCTCCATACCCTCTTTACGTTCGTTCATGGTATCGGTATAAATAAGCTCGTCACACTTATCATAAATGGGCTCAACAGTGTCCTCTAAAAAGAAGCTGGGGATAATACCCGTAATTTTACCGCCTCCCTTTGTAAAGCCACGTGCTGCCGCACCCATAAGGCCGTTTGCACCTGCACCAAACACAAGGTCGTGGCCTCTCTCTGCAAGCTTGAGTGCAAGGGCTTCAACACGTTCAACGTATTTATTATCAATTAAATCACTTGCTGCACCAAATATACAAATTCTCATTTAAATCACTCCTTATTTTTAGTTTCCCCTCAAAAAAGGGTATAAGTACAATTCTCAAAGCAGATTGTACCATTTTTCCAACGCAGTGTACTGTTTTATCTCATTAAAAGGTATACAGTATAAACTATATACACAATCACAAGGAATATTCCCTCTTCTCTGCCAAGACGCTTGTCCTTTACGCAGAAAAGGTATCCCAGTAAGTTTGTACCGAGCATCACAAAAGCATCAATAACCGCTTCGGGAACAACACCTATGGGGGTAAATGCCGAGGACATACCCAAAACAAACATAAGGTTAAACAGGTTTGAACCAACCACGTTACCCATTGCAATTTCACTCTGACCCTTATGTGCCGCCACAACTGATGTTACAAGCTCGGGCAACGATGTACCGATTGCAACGATGGTGACACCAATAAGTGTTTCACTCATACCAAAAACTCTTGCAATGGTTTTTGCACTCTCGACAACAAGCTGACCGCCGCCGACTATTGCCGCAACTCCTATTATTATAAATATGACACTCTTTAAGGGTGACATAGGTTTTTCAAGGTTTTTCTCTGTTTCACGGTTTTTAATTGCCTGCCATACCAGATAAATGATATATGAAATAAACAACACAAGCAATATTATACCCTCGACACGTGACACAACATTGCCTGTAAGGGCAAAAACAATTGACAACGCCATAACACCAAGGCACAACGGGTAATCTCGTTTAATAATGTCCCTGTCCACTATAAAGGGCGTTATAATGGCACTTAATCCTGCAACACAGAGGAGATTGAATATATTTGAACCTACAAGGTTTGAAATGGCAATCTCATTACTACCGTGATAGCCTGCGGTGATACTTACCGCTGCTTCGGGTGCTGATGTACCCATAGAAACAATTGTAAGGCCTACAATTACGGCAGGAATACCCATTAGACGTGCAACGGATGCACTGCCGTCAACGAACAGGTCGGAGCCTTTTACAAGGAGTACAAAGCCGATTATTAAAAGTAGTATTGTGATAAACATTTCCATTGTCTTTTGTCCTTCCCAAGGCTTCCCCTTGAGGGGAAGGCATTACATTCTTCTTGACTTCTCCGAGCACGCCCTCATCGCCCGTCCAATCATTCCGTGCATATCCTCGTTCTCCAACACTGCAACCGCCTCAATGGTGGTGCCGCCGGGTGAGCATACATTTATTTTTAACTGTTCAGGTGAAACGTCCGTTTCCATTACCATTTTTGCACTGCCTAAAACTGCCTGGGCTGCAAAGGTGTATGCAAGCTCTTTGTCCATTCCCTCACTCTCTGCCGCCGATGCCATTGCTTCAATAAACATAAATACATAGGCAGGTGATGAACCGCTTATTGCCGTTACTGTGTCCATAAGGCTCTCGGGTACAACCTCGGCTTTACCGATACTGCGGAATATCTCAAGTACTGCATCAATATCCCGTTTCGGGATATTGTCATTGGCAGAAATTGCCGCCATACCCTCACCCACCAATGCAGGTGTATTTGGCATAACACGTACAAGCTTAACCGTCTTACCAAAGGCGTTGGTCATTTTCTCAATGCTCTGTCCTGCGGCAATGGAAACAACAATAGTATTCTCATTAACCGAGTTCTTTATCTCATCAATTACGGAATAAAGGACATTGGGCTTAACACAAAGGAAAAGCATATCACAATCCATACAATCAGTGTTTGATGTTGTAACATTTACACCAAGGTCTGAACTTACAGTATTAAGTTTATTTTCGTCACGGTCGGCAACGGTAATGTCGGCAGGGTTTGCAAGGCGTGAGCCTACAATTCCGCCGATTATGGCACTGCCCATATTGCCTGCACCGATAAATGATATTTTCATAATGTGTCTCCTAATGCTTCGCCTCAAGGGGAAGGCTTATATCGCAACCGGTATTTTTGTCTTTAATTCGTGATACTTATAATCTATCAGCTTAAAATCATCGGGGGTGAAATCATAGAAATCTGTCTTGTCCGCAACCTCAAGCTTGGGTGCAGGCAAAGGCTCGTTCTTGATAATCTCCTCGATTACGGGGATGTGTCGGTCATAAATATGAGCATCTGCAATTACGTGAACAAATTCACCGGGCTCAAGGCCTGCTACCTTTGCCATCATAATAACCAATGCACTGTACTGACATACATTCCAGTTGTTTGCCGCAAGCATATCCTGTGAACGCTGATTTAAAATTGCATTCAGTTTATTACCTGACACATTAAAGGTCATTGAATATGCACAGGGGTAAAGACCCATCTCACTCAAGTCCTGATGCACATAAATGTTTGTCATAATACGGCGTGAGGACGGATTGTTCTTAAGGTCAAAAATAACCCTGTCAACCTGGTCAAACTCACCCTCGGGGTATTTATGCTTTACGCCTAACTGATAGCCGTAAGCCTTACCGATTGAGCCGTTCTCGTCCGCCCACGAATCCCAGATGTGGCTGTGTAAGTCCTTGATATTATTTGACTTTTTCTGCCATATCCATAAAAGCTCGTCAATAGCACTCTTTAAATATGTTCTGCGAAGAGTTAAAATGGGAAACTCCTCGGCAAGATTGTATCTGTTAACAATACAGAAGCTCTTTTTGGTATGGGCAGGCACACCGTCCTCCCAATGGGGACGCACGGGCAAGCCCTCGTCAGAGAAACCGTTATCAATTATTTCTCTGCAGTTTTTTATAAATAGTAAGTCAGCGTAGCTCATTTCTTCACCTCTTTTAGAATGTGGGAATTTCAAATTCAATTCCCTATCCCTCGCACGTTTTTATCCTGCATAGTGGTCTTTGTACTTTTGAAGCAAAAGTACCAAAACTGGTGGGGGTTTCGATTCCCCCACACCCCACAAACGACCAGGGTTACACCCTGGACCCCTACCAACAGTACTTAGTGGGCAGACACTACTGGTTGGGGGATAAATTTTAGTTTATATTTTTATAATTCGCCAGCTTTTACTTTCTCCAAATACTCATCGTATGTGCACATACGGTCAGTAATTGAGCCGTCAGCATTGATTCTTATAATTCTGTTGGCAATT
>JAZNVD010000237.1:0-1572 GCA_045592645.1 Candidatus Ornithomonoglobus sp.
GAAATTTTTAAAATTGATGAAAAAAGGCAAATCCGTAAACTTTCAAAGGGTATGAAAAAACAGGTTGCCTTCTGGCTTTCGCTTTCTGCAATGCCTGATGTTTTAATACTTGACGAGCCATTGGACGGTCTTGACCCTGTAATGAGAAAACAGGTTTTAAACCTTGTTATAGCAGATGTTGCAGACAGGGAAATGACGGTTTTGGTTTCTTCCCACAATCTTCGTGAACTTGAGGATATCTGCGACTGGGTTGGTATTATACACAAGGGTAAGATGATTGTTGAAAAGCCTCTTGATGACCTAAAGGGCGGTGTGCATAAATATCAGGTTGTGTTTGAGGGTGACGGTGCAGAAAAGACGGGAGAGCTTGAAGAGGTGCTTCACATTTCAAATACAGGTGCAGTTTACAACATAATAATACGGGGAGAGGCTGATGAAACAGAGGCAAGGATTAAATCCTTAAATACTGTTTTGTGCGAACGTGTAAGCCTTACATTGGAGGAAGTTTTTATTTACGAATTGGGAGGTTTAGGCTATGACTTTAAAAACATCATTGTTTAATAAAGGTATATACAAATCTACTGTAAAGCGTTGCCTTTGGGGTGCTGTGCTGTATTTTATCATTTTACTTATATGTAACATTTTACCTATTGTACTGATGGGAGATTACTATTCGGGCAAAGATATAATTCTTGACAACGGACTGGTATTTGGCTCTGTTATACTTTCTATGTTTGTTCCTACTGCTGTGGCGTTGCTTGTGTTCAGGTACATACATTCCAAAAAAACAAGCATTTTTACCCACAGCTTGCCTGTAACGAGAAATTCTGTGTTTGTGTCATCCCTTGCAGGGGCATTTACGCTTATGTTTGTACCGGTTTTGGTTTGCGGAATTATTTTACTTTTAATGGCACTGACGGGATATGCATACTGTATGAGCGTTGTTTCCTGCCTTGCGTGGACAGGTATGAATTTGCTTGCGTTGTTTTTGATGTTTTCCTGCTCGTGCATTTCTGCAAACATTACGGGAAACGGCTTTGCAATGGTGGTACTAAACGGTCTGCTTCACGGTATTGTACCTTTGGTTACAGTTACTGTAAACGCGGTGGCAGAATGCTTTTTGTACGGCTTTAAAAATATGAACGAGGAAATATCACAGGTTGTGTACAGCAACTTTGTTGTGTGGCTTGGAAGGTCTGCAGATAACATAGCCTACAACTATTATTCGGGTGTAACAGGCAACAGACAATTTGAATTTGGCAGAATGTTTGTGTACATAGCAATTGCAGTGTTGTTTTATGTTTTGTCCTGGATTTTATACAAGGTGCGTAATCTTGAAAATGCCGAGGATGTAGCTGCCTTTAAATGTCTTAATCCCATATTCAAATACCTTGTTACATTCCTTGCGGCAATAAGCAGCTTTGCTTTGTTCCGTGAGCTTTTAAGCTACAGTGTCGGCTGGTTGATTGTAACCGTGGCAGTTGTTACGGCAGTTGCATATTTCGGTGCGGAAATGCTTTTGAAAAAGACATTGAAGGTGTGGAGAGCATATAAGGGCTTTTTGATATTCTG
>JAZNVD010000238.1:0-1822 GCA_045592645.1 Candidatus Ornithomonoglobus sp.
AATTAACAGGTGCTTCCTCACCTTCGCCCTGTTTTATACACATAAACTTTCGGGATAATGTACCCGACAGGTATCAGCCAACAGAGGAAATTGTGGATGCGGGTTACTCGGTGCTTTCATTCTGTTACGAAGATGTAAGCTCTGACAACGGTGACTTTACAAACGGTCTTGCGGGAATAATTTATCCTAATGGCAAGAGAAAGCCTGACGACTGCGGAAAAATCGGACTATGGGCGTGGGCAGCAATGAGAGTTATGGACTACGCACATACATTGTCGGAAATAGACCACAGCAGAATAAGTGTATGCGGTCACTCAAGGCTTGGCAAAACTGCTCTTTTAACAGGTATGCTTGACGAAAGATTTTACTGTGCATTTTCCAACAACTCAGGCTGCAGCGGTGCAGCACTTTCCCGCGAAAACACAGGGGAAACAATAGATGTTATTTGTAAGGTGTTTCCTTACTGGTTTTGCGAAAATTACTATAAATACGCAAATAACGAAGATGCCTTACCATTTGACCAGCACTACTTAATTGCGGCAAATTATCCTCATAAGGTATATGTTGCAAGTGCAGATGGTGACGCATGGGCGTGCCCGAAAAATGAATATCTCGCATGCATTGCGGCAAGCAGTTATTTTGAAAACAACGGCAAAACAGGATTTATTCACCCCAACAGACTTGCCGTAACAGGTGAATGTTTTTACGACGGCAACATTGGTTACCACATCAGAAAGGGTACTCATTATTTAAGTCGTGAAGACTGGCAAAGCTATATTAAATTTTTAGAAAAGGAATAAAACTATGTGGTTTAATGAAAGTGTAATTTATCAGATATATCCATTCGGCTTCTGCGGTGCACCCGACAACAACGACGGGGTACTTGAACACCGAATATTGAAAGTAACAGACTATATACCCCATTTGGTAAAGTTAAATGTTGATTCCGTGTATTTCTGCCCTGTTTTTGAAAGCAGTGCACACGGCTATGACACATCAGATTTTTCAAAAATCGATGTACGTCTGGGCACAAACGAGGATTTTAAATTGGTATGCCGAAAGCTGCACGAAAACGGCATAAAAGTTATTTTAGACGGCGTATTCAATCACGTTGGCAGAAGCTTTTTTGCATTCCGCGATGTACAGGAAAAAAAGCGAGATTCCCAGTACAAAGACTGGTTCCACATAAGCTTTGACGGAAACAGCAACTACAACGACGGCTTTTGGTACGAGGGCTGGGAAGGTCATTTTGAGCTTGTAAAATTAAACCTTGACAACCCCGCAGTTAAGGAATACCTTTTTGGCTGTGTCAGAGAATGGATAAAATATTTTGACATAGACGGCTTGCGTCTGGATGTTGCGTATATGCTAAACCGTCAGTTTATGAAAGAGCTTCGCAATGTATGTCTTGCAGAAAAAGGCGACTTTTTCCTTGCAGGTGAAATGATACACGGTAATTATAAAGAAATTATCAATGACGAAATGCTGCACAGTGCAACAAACTACGAATGCTTTAAGGGAATACACTCCTCCTTTAACAGTATGAATATGTTTGAAATAGGCCATTCTCTGCGCAACAGATTTGGCAAGGAAGACTGGTGTATGTACAGGGGATTACAGCTTATAGGCTTTGTAGATAACCACGATGTAACGAGAATAGCCTCTAACCTTGTGAACAAAAACCACATTATACCTGCTTACGGAATATTGATGGCTATGCCCGGTATACCCTGTATTTATTACGGAAGCGAATGGGGTATTGAGGGGAAAAAGGAAGATGGCGACAAAGCGTTGCGTCCTGAAACACCAAAGCCCGAATACA
>JAZNVD010000239.1:0-3286 GCA_045592645.1 Candidatus Ornithomonoglobus sp.
ACGGGCTTGCTCGTTCCGTCTTTTTGGGCAGGAGCAAGCCCCTGCCCTACATTGACCATATCAATTGTACGATTTAGATGCGCAAAATCATTTTACCAAGAGTAAAAATGCTTGCTTGCAAGGGCATTTTTGCGACGCCGTCAATTGTTGCAGTGCTCGAAGAGCACAAAAGATCGTCAGCTCTTGAGAATTTTATGAAATAAAATTCTGTATGCAACAATTATACCACAATATCCGCCACAATGCAATAAAAAAACAAGCCCGAAGGCTTGTTTTTAGTCGTCGATTGAATTGTCTGTTGCTCTCTCGTAGATTGCCATAACCTCAGCTGATGGCTTCTTGTCAAGAAGTGAAACAACAACTGTTATAATAAGTCCTGCAATAAATGCGGGGATAATCTCATACACACCTGTGCTTGACATAAAGTTGTACCAAAGAAGGTCAACGATTGCACCTACTACAATACCTGAAACCGCACCCTTATATGTAAGACGCTTCCAGAACAGTGAAAGAATAACTACAGGTCCGAATGCACCGCCGAACAATGCCCAGGCATTTCCAACCATATCCATAACCGCCTGTGCACCGCTACCCTTTGAGCTTGCGATAAAGTAAGCAATTACTGAAACAACAATAACTACAATTCTTCCCACCCAAAGAATTTCCTTTTCTGATGCGTTCTTTCTTATAATAGGCTTATAAATATCACTTGTAAATGATGATGAAGCAACAAGCAACTGTGAGTCAGCAGTTGACATTGAAGCCGCAATAATAGCTGCAAGAAGAATACCTGCAATAAATGCAGGGAACAATGTTCTTGCAAGTCTTACAAATACAAGCTCCTGCTCACCGTTTGCAAGAAGGTCAGCACCTACAGTCATTCTGCCTATGTACGCAATAAGAATTGTTGCAGCAAGTGAAATCACAACCCATACAATTGCAACAGTTGCACTCTTTTTAACCATACTGGGTTTCTCAATACCCATAAAACGCACAAGGATATGGGGCATACCAAAGTAGCCAAGACCCCAGCCAAGACCTGATGCAATCTCCTGCCAGCTTGCACTGAAGAAGTCTGCGGTAAAAGTGTATTCAGTACCATTTGCCACAATAGTACCAAGGGCACTTGCATCAAAATCACATACAAAATACGCAACAATGGGTACTGCCAATAATGCCACAAGCATAAGAAGTCCCTGGAAGAAGTCTGTCCAGCAAACAGCCTTGTAACCGCCAAGGAACGTATAAACAAGAATAATAAGTGCAAATATAATCATTGCACGTTCAACACCAAGTGACGGGAACAGGTCACCGAACACCTTTGCACCTGCTGAAAAGGCTGATGCAACATACAGTGTAAAGCTTACAAGAAATACTACTGCACAGATAATTTTCAGTGCAGGGTTTGCTGTTGCAAAACGGTTTGAAAGATACTGAGGCAATGTGATAGCATCACCTGACGCCTTTGAGAACTTTCTTAATCTCTTTGCAACAAAAATCCAGTTAAGGGCAGTACCGATGGCAAGACCGATACCAATCCACGCCTGACCGAAGCCAAATGCAAGAATTGAGCCGGGCAAACCCATAAGTAGCCACGCACTCATATCAGAAGCCTGGGCACTCATAGCGGTAACCCAAGGACCCATTTTTCTGCCACCCAGGAAATAATCTTTTTCGTTACTGCTCTTTGACTTTGTAAAGAAATAAATACCAATGCCAAGAACGATAACGAAATATAGAACAAATGCTAAAGTTTCAAACATTATCTTTTTCTCCTTTTTTATACAATAATTGGATATATTATAACACAAATTGCAGAAAAAAGCAAGAGTTTTTCAATGTATAATTCATAATCAACCCACTTTATACAACAACGGAGTGGGTGTTGTTCCCGGGGTTTAACTGAACAAACAAAAAAAGAGTTCACTTTCGTGAACTCTTTTTTATGTATCTTCCTTTATGCAATACAGCATATCCGTATCCGTATCATAAATGGCAAAATCGAAATTATATGAGTGTCTGTCAAATAAACCCGTCGGATTATCCTTGTCCCTTGACTCTCTGTGTCTATCCTCAAAGTAATAATATCCGTTGGTTATTTGAGGGATTTCGACCTCGTCAGGAAACATACCGCTATAGGTTGTACCGTAATTCACACCGCCAAAGGCAACCAGCTCAAGCTCTTTTGGTAAGGGAAGTTCATTCCAGTCCTTTACATTTTTAAGTGCCTTTTCCCTGTTGTCCGAGCAATCAATCACAAGACAATAGGTTCCGTCACCGTTAAAACCGCCATGGGTATCCTCCTGATAAACTATATCAAAACTACTTCTGTTAAATCCAAATACAGGCGTAAATACTCCGACAAAATGACTGCCAAAATACAGCGCAACACTCATAACAAGAGTAAACAATGTCGCATAAAACACCCCTGCTGTCACTCCGCCTTTTATTCTTTTTCTAAATATAAACGGCAGAATGTATAACGCCGTTACAATTAAAGGAATTAACAGACCTATTCCAAAGAAAACACTCCACCTGAAAGTAGCAAGTAATGCAAACAAATCCATTATTAAAAATAATGGCACAATCATTATCCACGCAAATACTTTAAGAATAATTATCAATGCTTTCCTCATCCTTATCACCTCGTTGCCATAATTTTATCACACAAATTCACAGGTGTCAATTCCGCACAATTCCTTTTGCAGGAACGCATTGCGTTTCTCTTTGTTGTTCCCGTACTACAACAGAACAAATAAAAAAAGGAGCTCGCTTTTCGCGAACTCCTTTAAAATTATTTAATAACCAATTCTGTTTCCTTATCGAAGAAATGAATTCTGTTAACGTCAAAGCCAACCTTAACAGTGTCCCCTGCCTTTGTTGTTGAACGGGGGTTAACACGTGCTGAAACGGGCTGACCGTTAACTGTAAGATACAGATAAATCTCTGCACCCATCATTTCAGTTACCTCTACAAATGCCTCAACTGTTGCATCTGTAGCTGTTGAAAGGAATGCGGGCTCGTCGTGAATGTCCTCGGGTCTGATACCCATTGTAACATCCTTACCAACGTAATCTGCAAGGCTCTGTGCCTTACCCTCGGGAACCTTAATTGCCTGGTCACCGAATACTGCCCATATATCGTCACCACGCTTCTCAATTGTTACATCGATGAAGTTCATCTGGGGTTAACCGATAAAGCCTGCAACGAACAGATTACAGGGGGCGTTGTACAAGTTCTCGGGAGTGTCAATCTGCTGAACGATACCGTCCTTCATAACAACGAT
>JAZNVD010000240.1:0-2492 GCA_045592645.1 Candidatus Ornithomonoglobus sp.
TATTGAGTTTGCTGACGACAGAATAGACAAAGCTCCGCCTGCCTATTCGGAAATGTCCTCAAGCGGAAGAACTCTTCAGCGTAAACTGAAGAGTGATATCTATGCGTGGGCAATGGCATACCACCTGACGGCGGATGAAAAATATGTCAGAAAGGCATTTGAGGAGCTTAATTATTTTTGCGAATTTCCAATATGGTATCCCCAGGATCACCTGCATATAATTGAGACTATGGATGCGTTTGCTATAGGTTATGACTGGTTGTATAACGAATTTACTGCAGATGAAAGAAGAATTCTTGAGGAGAATATGTACGAAAAGGGTTTTGTTCCGTCCTACGAGGCATTCCGAAGCACAGCATCTGCTATGTCTACCGCCTTTTATGCGGCAAATAACCACGGAACAATATGTAATGGCGGTATAACAATGACTGCTCTTGCGTTTATGGATGTTTATCCCGAGGAGTGTGCGTGGTTTGTTGAGAACGCCATGAAGGGTATGGAGTATAACCTTGATAAGTGGTATACAGGTGCATGGTACGAAGGCCCTCATTACTGGGAATATACAATGATGTATACGGCAAAGTTTATTGAGAGTATGCAGGGTGTCCTTGGTACGGACTTTGGTTTTGGTAAACTTCAGGGTCTTGATCTGGCGGCAGAAAAAGAAATCAGTATGCAGGGAAATCTTGGTATTTATAATTATGCAGACGCAGCGACGGGAGAATATTATGTACCTGAAATGCTATGGCTTGCAAGTGAGTACAATAATCCTGCAGTGGCAACAAAGGTTGTAAAGGAATATGACGGCACATTCCCGAAGGGCAACAGACAGCCGGGTGAATCGTTGGCTCTTGCAGTTTTGTGGTATGACCCCGGAAAGATAGAAGAATCAGCTACATTCCCCAATGATTGTTTCTTTGAGGAGCTTAATGTTATAACAATGCGTGAGGGTTGGGAGAAAACCGATACCTTTGCAGGTGTTAAGGCAGGTGTACTTAATGAAGCACATTCACAGCTTGATTCAGGCTCATTCATATTTGAAAGTGACGGAATTCGTTGGCTCCAGGATTTGGGAGCAGGCTCATATGAAGACGGATATTTTGAAAGCGGTACAGGCGGAAGGCGTTGGAGGTCAATTCAGGCAAGAGCCGAGGGGCATAGCACCGTTTCAGTTAATCCCGGAGATATTGAGGATATGAACGTGGCAAATAGCGGTGCTACGGCAAGTATTACATTGGTTGATGCCGATGAAACCGGTCTTATTGCTACAGTTGATATGACCGAGGTATTATTTGATGTATCAGAAGCAACCCGTGGCTTCTTCTTTACCGATAACCGTCAGAGCCTTGTGGTTCGTGATGAGATTACCCTGATAAAGCTCCCTGTTGAAGAAAACTTTGACGGAAAAACAAGCACGAAAATATTTGGTACCTACGATGTTAATCATGAGCTTGTGTCAGGTAAAGCCTATGGGCTTCAGGAAAGCGATACTGTTGCAAGACTGACAGGAGAAAACCGATATTTCAATAACGTTCCGTGGAACAGGAATTCAGGAACACAACAGTTGACCTTTGAATTTGACTTGTATACCCAGGACGCAAATACCACGTTCCAGTTTTATCCCGTGGGCTCAAACCGCTACGGCATACAGGTCAGTGGTGGTGTGGTTTATTCACTTATCCCCGGTTGGAAAACAGTATCGACAAATAAGTCTATGCCTGCAAAAGAATGGCATCATTTCAGGATTGAGTACGAAATGGCAAATGGACAGATGCTGATTTATATGGATAATTCACTTATTTATACACAGACGGGACTTGATAAAACGGCATATGCACCTATGGACCATTATTTCAACCTTGCTAAATTGGTAAACGACAAGGGAGTAGCGGTAAATAATGTAAAATGCTATACAAAAGAATCTGTTGAAAATAACAATGTAGTTTACTGGCGTTTGATTACTGACCCTTATGCAACGGTAACGGTAGATGGTGACAACAACACCATTACAATGACAAGAGACGGCAAGAGTTGCGTCGTTGAATATCAGGTAGAGGGTGGAACAATAGCCGAGGAGAAATTTGAAAAGCCTATTGTTTCAATTATCAGTAATGCGAGACCGATTGCAGACAGGTACGGACGAGTTGTGCTAAAGATTACAAACGCATCAAGGGATGTAAAAATTACGGCTAAAATAACCCCGGGAAGTGCGGAAAATACAACACCGTTATCTCTTTACACAAAGGCTATTTCAAGCTGGACATTAAACTGAACAAAAAAGATGAGTGAATCATTCACTCATCTTTTTTAATTATACATATCAGTTGATAGATATCTGTCACCAGAATCGGGAAGAAGAACTACAATGTTCTTGCCTTTGTTTTCCTCCCGTTTTGCAATCTCAATGGCGGCGGTCAATGCCGCACCTGAAGATATGCCTGCAAATGAGTGGCATCATTTCAAGATTGAGTACGAAATGGCAAATGGACAGA
>JAZNVD010000241.1:0-4090 GCA_045592645.1 Candidatus Ornithomonoglobus sp.
AAGCCTATGGATATATTCGGTAGCCGCTGGGACAATTATGTGGAAAGAATCCGCGAAAACTGGCAGTTTGCGGTGGGAGAGGATGATACGGTAATTATCCCCGGTGATTTTTCGTGGGCAACATATCTTGATGAGGCAAAAAAAGATTTTGACTTTATTGAGGAACTTAACGGAAAAAAGATTATTCTTAAGGGTAATCATGATTACTGGTGGACAACTATGACAAAGTTAAATGAGTTCATAGAGGAGAATAATTACAAATCAGTTTCTTTTCTTCATAATAATTCCATAACTGTTGAAGGTGTTTCAATATGCGGAACTCGCGGGTGGCTTCATCCGGGATTTTCTGCATATACACAGGAGGACGAAAAATATTTTAACCGTGAGGTTGCAAGGCTTGAACATTCTTTATCCATAGCAGAGTGTGATGAAAAATATGTTTTTATACATTATCCGCCAACCTCAAGGATGGGTGAGAACAACGCATTTATTGATGTTATGAAAAAGTATGGAGTTAAAAAGTGTTACTACGGACACTTGCACAGTGCGAGTCATAACAATAAAATACCTTCCGAAATCGACGGCATAACATTTAAACTTGTTTCGTCAGATTACCTTGAATTCAGACCTATGGTTGTAAAAGGAGATACAGAATGAAGATAATGATTGCATCTGACATCCACGGCTCGGAAAAATATGCAAAACGCCTTGTGGAAGCATATAAAAAGAGTGGTGCAAAAAAACTTGTACTTTTAGGGGACATTCTCTACCACGGACCGAGGAATGACTTATCGCAGGGGTATAATCCCAAGGCAGTAATAGAATTGCTTAACGGTATAAAAAATGAAATCCTGTGCGTTCGCGGTAATTGTGACACAGAGGTTGACCAGATGGTTCTTGAGTTTCCTTTGATGGCAGAATATGCTGTTTTATTCGACGGTGAAAAAACAATGTATTTAACCCATGGGCACAAATACGGTGCAGGTTGTTTTCCCGGAGCCAAGCCGGGCGATATAGTCATACAGGGACATACTCATGTGCCAATGGATGAAATAAGAGAAGGGATACATTTTATAAACCCCGGTTCTGTGTCGTTGCCTAAGAACAACAGTGAGCATCAGTGTCTGTTATATACTGACGGAAAATTTGATGTAATTACTTTATAAAAACTGTTGATTTTTAGGTTTTGATGTGTTATAATTTAAATAGTATGGATTAATATATCAATTTACGTAAAAAGAGGAAGTGATATATTTGAAAAAAACTTTGCAGACATTACTTGTGGTCGCTATGATGCTGGTGTTACCCTTAAATATGGTAAATGCCGAGAGTGCGACGTCAAAGGTAAGGTTTGATATAACTGAAAATGCTGATGGAATTGTTGATATGGATGTAACTCTTGCGGATACAAAAATTCAGGTATTCCAGACTGCTTTGAGGTATAACAAGGATGTTCTTATTCCTGTGAATTCAGAAAATGAACCTGCAGAGGACTTCGAAGATTTTATTGTACGCAATGAAAACACTGAAGTTTTCAACGAGGTTGGAATGAGCCTTGATACTGAAAAGGGATTATTCGGTTTTGCATTCTTCGTATTTCCTGGAACAAGGGATGAAAACATTATTGACAATGTTTATGTTGCAGACAGCAACGGTGTAAATCTTTGCAAATTCCGATTCAAGAGGGTTGCAGAAGGTGACTATGGGTTTGAGATTGCATTCGAGGATGAGAATAAGCCCTATCAGCAAGCGTTGCCTGAAGGTTTGATACTGACTGACGGGGGAGCTTCAAAGGATACTGAAGTTATATTTAATTCAGACGGCAATGAAATTAAAGAACTGATTACACCGGAGCCACCCATTATGGATGTATACGTGCCAAAGACGTCGGCAGAACGCAAATCGGACGTTATCTGCCTTATGGTTGACAGAAATTTGACAGTTACATACGGCGAGAAAAAGCCGATTGATGAAGAAGATTCGTTGGTTGTACCTTATATTAAGGAAGACAGAACACTCGTTCCTTTGAGATATATATCAGAAGCTCTGGGTGCACAGGTTTTGTGGGAGCCCGGATGGGACGGTTGTATAATCGAAAAGGACGATAAGAAGATAGAAATCACTTTTGGTTCGGCTGAATTTAAAGTAAACGGGGAAACGGTCGTATATGAAGCACCCATAGAGGTTGTAAGAGACAGAACGATGATTCCCGTGAGATTTGTTTCAGAAGAACTTGGATGTGATGTGTACTGGAATCAGTTAAATCGTGCAGTTGTTATTTCGCCTGCCAAAACCCCGTGGGTAGAAGACAGAGAGGTTGAGATAACTGCTCTTAACGAAATGATGCTTACCATAGTAGGACTTTTGTAAATTAATTAAGGAGAATATATATTATGAAGAAACTAATTATTTCAGCTTTGACAGTTGCAGCATTGCTTGCAACAACATCAAATGTATTTGCGGCAGTTCCCAAGTATAAGCCCCAGGAGGACGGCACTTTTACGGTAACACACAGTGTAGGTGCTACCCAGGCAGGTAAGTACTGCGGTGTAGTTGCGGTTAAGGGAACAGGAGTTCTTGACTTAAACAATCTTACAAACATTGTCTACATTGACCAGGTTCAGGTTGATAATGCAGGTAATATTACCCTTGAAGACTTTGGCTTAAGAGCAGTAGATGAGAGTAATGCAAGTGATGCGGCATACGAAAAGAGTAGTCTTTATATTGGCGGTGCAGGTCTTTCAGGTGCTACACAGATTGCAGTTCTTAACGTAAGCGGTGTTGATGAGTATGACGTGACAGGTAAGGTTTTTAACTCAATGAACGGTTTCGGTGTTATCCCGGGTGCAACAGTTACTGTAACTGACACTGCCGGCAACGCTTATACTGCAACAACAGCTGCTGACGGTTCATATTCAGTTACTGTTGAAGAGGGTACAGACTATACTGTAAAGTATGAAAAGAATGCATATTGTTCATTTACATACACAGGTGTAGATGTTGAAGCTGCAGTGGCAATTGCGGATGTTGATATGATAGGTCTTGCAGGTGACGTTGTTTCAAACGGACAGATTAACCCCACTGACCTTGGTGATGTATTGGTTGACTTTGGTGTGACAACAATGGCAAACCCCAACTCAGATGTAAACGGTAACGGTTCAGTTAATGCAACAGACTTGAGTGCGGTATTAAATAACATCGGTGCACAGAACAAGACAGAAGCATATACAAACTAAATCATAGCAATTAAAAAGGCTTTATCATTGTGATAAAGCCTTTTATTTTTATACTGTTTCCATTTTCCAGAACTGTACGCTGTAGGGTGGCAGGGTACTTCCTCCACCAAAATCGTGGGTGTTGCCACTGATTAACTCAATAGCCTGACCGCATCCTGCATCAAAATGGCAAGTAACGGGCTCACAGTCGGCATTAATAGCAACGAGTACACGTTCAGTGTCAGTTTTTCTTTCAAAAATGCAATGCTTGTTCTGGAGAACAACGCTTCTGAACTTGCCGTTAATAAGTGCATCACTGTTTTTGAAAATGTCTGCGAGCTTTGCAATAAAATCAGTAAGCTCTGTAGTTTGAGGTGTCTTGATTTCAGGACGTAATGACGGGTCACCGTTTGACTTATCACCCGTAACCCCAAACTCGCTTCCATAATAAATACAAGGCATACCCGGCATACCAAACATCATACCATATAAAAGGGGTAAATGCTTGTCGTTGGTCAAAACTGTTGCGGCTCTTGTAACATCGTGGTTATCAACAAAGTTTAAAAGATGCTGACCACGGCAAACACACCAGTCCTCATCGCCGAACATACGCTGAATTGAGTGTATTATCTCAAACATATTCATAGAATTGAATGAGGAGTACAAGCCTTTATAACACTGATAATTTGTGCAGGAATGTAACATTTCGGAGTTAACCCACTGTCTGTAATCACCATGTAAAAGCTCACCGATTAATACAAATTCAGACTTCAGCTCTTCTGTGTAACGTCGGAGTCTGCGAAGAAAATCGTGATCAAGGCAGTATGCAACATCTAAACGCAGACCGTCGATGTCAAATTCGTCAATCCAGAATT
>JAZNVD010000242.1:0-7330 GCA_045592645.1 Candidatus Ornithomonoglobus sp.
CTCCCACTAAGACAAATCCAAAAACTGATGACAGTTCATTGGGTGTGGGAATGACCGTTGGAGTAATTGTACTTATAGCAGGTCTTGTTGCAGGACTTGAGATTCTTAAGCACAAGAAGAACGGTAACAATTAAAAAAACAGAAAGGATTTGATGAGGTGAAAGGTAAGATTGCACTAATTCAGGTCCTTTTGATTTTTACGGTTATAATGGTACTTATAAATGTACTGGAGGACAGCGGAGACAAATCTAAAAGTAAAAGTGAGTTTACTGATTTAAAGGAGCAGGTAGAGGTTATAGATACCAATACTGAAAACGGTGAACTATCTTATGAAGAAAACGGAATGTTTACAAAGTATATGCCATTGTACCAAAGGAACAACGAATTTTCAGGCTGGATTGAAATAGAGGGTACAAAGATTGATTATCCTGTAATGCAGAACACACAGACGAACGCGTATTATCTTCACAGAAATTTTAACCGTGAGGACAGTGATGCAGGAACACCCTTCCTTGATTTCCAATGCACCCTTAATCCTCGTAGCGACAATATGATTGTATATTCCCATAATATGAAAAACGGTGAAATGTTCCACGATTTATTAAAGTATGCTGATTCAGACTTTTATAAGGAGCATAACATTGTTAAGTTTGACACTCTTTATGAAACGGGTGAATATGAAATATTTGCCGTTTTAAGAACAAAGGTAGGGTCAGCAAACGAGTTTAAGTATTATGAAAATATAAGTTTCAAGGATGAAACGGAGTTTAATTCATTTGTGGATACAGCGATTAAAAGAAGCTTGTATGACACGGGAATTAAACCTCAATACGGAGATAATCTTCTTACACTTTCAACTTGTTCATATAACACTGACAACGAAAGATTTGTTGTTTTCTGTAAAAATAAATGATAATATTAAAAACCGTACGGCTTTATGTCGTACGGTTTTTTGAATTCGACAAAGGTTGTCAGGTTCAGTCAAAGGACAAGCCATATCTGGTGGAGAAATATATAAATGAAACTATTGTAGCAAAGGGGAAAAGAAATGGAAATTTCAGTAATACCAAAACACAGAATGGTACTTGTCCGTGTGTCGGGAGAGATAGACCACCATAGCGCGGAATTTATAAGAAAGAGTCTTGAAAGGGAAATCCGCAAAACCTCTGCCATTAACATTGCGATGGATTTCAGCCGTGTAACCTTTATGGATTCATCAGGTATCGGAATGATAATCGGCAGATATAAAACCGTGAGGGCGCTTGGCGGTAATTTAATAGTATTTGATGCAGGAGAAAGCATTAAAAGAATCTTTGAAATGGCAGGATTGAGTTCTCTTATAATAATCACAGATACGTTGCAAAGGGGAATATCAAGGATGCAAAAAATCGGGGGTGTAAAGATATGACAAATACAATGAAAATAGAAATTCCCTCAAGGTCGGAGAATGAACGATTTGCAAGAACGGTTTGTGCAGCATTTTTGCTTGAGCTTGACCCGACTGTTGAGGAGATAACAGAAATAAAAACTGCAATATCAGAAGCTGTAACCAATGCAATTATACACGGTTATAAATGCGGTGACGGAGTTATAGAGATATTAGGTAAGATTAACGGTAAAGAGGTTACATATACCGTAAAGGATAAAGGCTGCGGAATACCTGATATTAAAAAGGCACTTGAGCCTTTATACACAGGAATGCCTGACGGGGAACGTTCGGGAATGGGTTTTTCCATAATGGAGGCATTTATGGATGAGATAAAAGTGGAAAGCGTGGAGGGACAAGGGACAACTGTTACTATGACAAAAAGGCTCGGAAATGACGACTGACAATACCTTGCTCCTCTCAAGACTTCATTCGGGGGATGAATCGGCGAGAGACTTATTGATAGAAAACAATATGGGACTTGTATATAATATTGTAAATAAGTTCCTTAACCGAGGGTATGAACGTGATGACCTTGTACAGATAGGGGCTATCGGGCTCATAAAAGCCGTTCAAAAGTTTGATAACACGTTAGGGGTACAGTTTTCAACTTACGCGGTTCCGGTGATTTTAGGGGAAATTAAACGGTTTTTACGGGATGACGGTGCAATTAAAGTGAGTAGAAGCCTTAAGGAAATTGCATTTAAGGGGCGGAGATGTGAGGAAATGCTGAACCGTCAGCTGGGACGGACACCCACCATTGGCGAAATATCAGAATGTTGCGGAGTGGAGGAGGATTTGCTTCTTGAAGCCTTTGAGGCGTCAATGCCTGTTGAATCAATATATAAAACGGTGGGTGATGACAATTTAAGCCTGATGAACATTTTGGAGGGGGAAAATGTTACCGAAAAAGTAATTGACAAATTATATATAAAAGAATCCTTTGAGAGTCTTACAGACCGTGAAAGGGATATTATTAACTTGAGATATTATAAGGGTAAAACCCAGAGTGATATAGCGAAAATAATGGGTGTAAGCCAGGTGCAGATTTCACGCATTGAAAAGAAAGCACTGCTTAAAATGCGACAAACATTAGAAAAGTAATAAATGATTGACTTATCTGTCGAAATATGTTAGAATAAGTGTATATTTTGACAGGGGGATTAACATATTGGAAAAAAGGAGATGGGGAGACCGCAGAGACGGTAAGCGGTTAAAAAAGCTTGATGCAATGCATCATATTATGCCTTTGATTTTCCCTAAAAGATGTGAAAGTGAAGTGTTTATGTTTGAAAGGGTTGACTTAACAAACTTAAATGCTTATATAAAGGCAAAGAACGCAGAAAAGCCGGAATACAGACTGGGCGTTTTTCAGGTTATTATTGCGGCGTTTTTAAAGACAATAGTATTAAGACCGCAGTTAAACAGATTTATTGCAAATCAGACAATATTCCAGAGAAATGATATTTCTGCAGCGTTTGTTGTAAAAACAAGCCTTTCTGACGATGCGGAGGAGGCTATGGCGTTTATTAATGCTGAAGAAACAGATACATTGGCTGATTTGCAGAGAAAAATCAATGAAGAAATAAACAAGGCCCGTGACTTGAATCATAAAAACGGTACAGACCTTGCTATGGAGATTGTTGCCAAGCTGCCGTCATTTTTAAAGTGGATAGTGGGTTGTGTTATGCGTTGCCTTGACCGTCACGGAATTGTGCCGAAATCAATAGTGGCGGATGATATTCACTATGCCTCGGTTGTTATGACACAGTTAGGCTCAATTAAGCTTAATGCGGGCTATCATCACCTGACAGACTGGGGAACAAATTCACTGTTTATTGCAGTGGGAGAGAAAAAGATGCGTCCCTATTATGATATAAAGGGCAATATAGAAATGCGTCACAGTATAGATTTGGGAATTACTGTTGATGAAAGAATAGCAGACGGATTTTATTTTGCAAAGTCAATCCGTCTTGTTAAGAAGCTTTTAGAGCATCCCGAACTATTGGAAATGCCACTTAACGAAAAAGTGCTTTATTGATATGTCAGATACAAAAGAAGAAATTTTAAAAGCAATGGGCAAAAGAATACGTGCATTCCGTAATCATAGAGGATTTTCAAGGGAGTACGTTGCAGGAGAGTTAGGTATAACGGAACGGACCTACGCATCCTATGAACGGGGAGAGCACGATATTCCTATGTCTGTGATGTATAAACTTGCACCAATGTTCCGTACAACAATGGCTGATTTAATAGATTATGAAAAAGAAACTCACATTTGATGTGAGTTTCTTTCAGTTTGTGTTTTTGTACTTTAGCGGTGTTGTTTTCATAATGCTCATAAAAGCACGGTTGAAGGAACGGATAGAGCCGAAGCCTACCTCCTCGGATATATATGAAATATTATTTTTATCTTCTTTTATAAGCCGGCACGCCTCATTGATACGGAGTGTGTTAATATGAGCATTAAAGCTGATACCCAGTGTCTGATTGAAAATATGAGAAATATGGTATTTACTTATATGTAGCTCTTTTGCCACCGTTTCAAGGGAAATATTGCTTTTATAGTTTTCTGCACAGTATGAAAGAATACTGTTTATTGTATGAGATGATGCAGTGATACGGGGGATAAGCTCAACTTTTTCAAGTAATTGCGGAAGGAGCAGGTTTAATAATCCTGCCTGAAGAGTTTTTGCATATTCACCCTGTTGTGAAAGAATATTTAAAAGAAAGTCACCCACCTTGAAATTTTCATTTGCCAATAGAATATTTTCCTGTGGAATATTGTTTTTAAATACATCATTAAGGTTAAAAAAAACATCAGGTGATATAATAAAAAGGTAATATTCACCCTCCGCAACATCAGTGTAATAATGAAACTGATTGGGAAAACAAATGAAAATGTCACCGTCAAATGTTTCATAAACTTTATTATCGGCGTGACATTGTACATATCCGTGTTTTACATATACCATTTCAAGTTCGTTATGTATATGAGAATTTGGAAACAAAAAAGGAACACGGTCACACCACAAAGTTTGATTTCTTAATTCAATGTAAGAATTTTTCATAATATCACCTCATTTGTGATTATATCATATATGTTTTTTTGATGCAATACAATAATCGCAATATTTGACCAGAAATTAAATATATTTTGTCTTGACGGTTTATAAAAATGGTAATATTATTAATATAAATAATAACAAAAAATGACCACATAAGGAGAGAATTATGGATAAGAAGAAAATCATACAGGAAATGACCTTTGAGGAAAAGGCAGAATTGCTTTCTGGTCACGGTAAAATGAGTACATACGAAATTGAACGTCTTGGTGTAAAGCCTATCCGTATGGCAGACGGTCCTCATGGAACAAGACTTGAGCCCGAGGATAATTGCACTCATTTCCCCAATTTGTGTAACCTTGGTTCATCGTGGGACGTGGAAATTGCAAGAGAAATGGGCAGAGCTATCGGCCGTGACTGTGTAAAGCACGGAGTGGATGTATTGTTGGGACCCGGTATTAATATAAAGCGTCATATCCTTGGTGGACGTAACTTTGAGTATCTTGCAGAGGACCCTGTTCTTTCAGGTGAGCTTGCAGCAGCGTATGTTGAGGGCTTGCAGGAGTACGGTGTATCTGCCTGCGTAAAGCATTTTGCTGTAAACAACCACGAAACCTTCCGTTATAATCAGAGTGTTGAGGTTGACGAGAGAGTTATGCGAGAGCTATACTTAAAGGCTTTTGAGATAGTTGTAAAGAAAGCAAAGCCTGACAGTATAATGAGTGCATATAATAAAGTTAATGCAGTTTACTGTTCGGAGAATTCACATCTTTTGGAGGATATTCTTCGTCAGGAATGGGGCTTTGACGGACTTGTACTGTCTGACTGGGGTGCAGTGCATGATGCATCAAAAGCAGTTAAAGCAGGTAATGACCTTGCAATGCCTTTCCGCAGAGATATTGTTAATGAACTTAAAGACGGTATAGAAAAAGGCTTTGTTACTATGGAGGACATAGACAGGGCAGTTGAAAGAGTTCTTGATTTTATTGACAGAAAGCCAAGACCTGAAATCAGCTATGACCGCGACAGTCAGCACGCAGTTGCCCGTAAAATTGCAGCCGAGGGTATGGTGCTTTTAAGAAACAAGGACGAAGTTCTTCCCATCACGCCTGATAAGTACAAGAAGGTTGCGGTAGTGGGTGAGTTTGCAGTAAAGCCCATTGTTGGCGGTCAGGGCAGTGCAGAGATTGCATATAATGAGGAATATACTGATACACCTCTTGATGAAATGCAAAAGGCAATGCCTGATATTGAGTTTGTATATTATGAGGGTTATAAGATGGGTGAGTATTCACCTGCATCACTTTGGGTAAATATGCCGCAGTACGATGAAGTAATAAAAGACTGTGACCTTGTAGTATGCTTTGCAGGCTCAATGTTATCAGAGGACACAGAGCATTTAGACCGCAGAACTGCAACAATGAACTATAACTTTGGTATGTTTGTTGAAGAAGCTCTCGAGCTTGAAAAACCTGTTGCATTGGTTTTGCAGACGGGTAGTGCAATTTTCTTTGACCATAGAATAGACGAGGCACAGGCGGTTGTTGAAATGTGGATTTCAGGTGAAGCTGCAGGCGGCGGTATTGCGGATGTATTAAGCGGTAAGGTTAACCCCTGCGGTAAGCTTAATGAAACATTCCCCAACCGTATGCGTTATGACCTTGAGTATCCGGGTAATGGCAGATTTGTTGAATATAAGGAACGTTTCGACGTTGGATACAGATATTACGACAAGCACCCTGAGGAGATTTTGTTCCCCTTTGGTCACGGACTGTCTTACACATCATTTGAATACAGTGATTTAAATATTAATGATATGACCGTGGAATTCACATTAAAGAACACGGGTAAGTATGACGGTGCAGAAGTAGTTCAGCTATATATCGGTGACCCCGTTGCAACGGTTGTAAAGCCTATAAAGGAGCTTAAGAAATTTAAAAAGGTATTCTTAAAGTCGGGTGAAGAAACAAAGGTTACATTTGAACTTTGCGAGAATGACCTTGCGTACTTTAATCCATCCCTTGAAAAATGGGTGGCAGAAAGAGGTAAGTATGATGTATATATTGCATCCTCCTCACAGGATATCCGATTAAAGGGCAGATTTGATTATGAATGTGAAATGCCATACACAATGGAGGCAATCGGAGATGCAATGATTGGTTAAAAAGAATTGAAAAATTGCATAATGAAACGGAAAACCAGGGAAGAGACCCGCAGTTGCGGGTTTCTTTTTTGTTTATAAAAAGTTTACAATGAATTTTAATAAAATTATTGTAAAATATAGAAAAATATGGTATAATAAAATGATACAAAACAGGGGAAGGAGTGATGAAATGAAGATAACCGACGCAATGATAAAAGGAATGTGCAGTGATATGGTGTATAAGCGTGGCTGTGAGTATTTTACAGAGGGACGGGTACACATTAAAAAACGTTCTGAAACACAACTTAGTGCGGCGGTAGACGGCGAGGAGATTTACAATGTATTCATCACTTTTGAAGAGGATAACGTTAAAAGCGAGCTGTGTACATGTCAGTATTATGAAACATTACAATCACCCTGTAAGCATATAGTTGCGGTATTAAAACACCGTCAGGCAGAGCAGGAGGCAGGCTCGGAAATATCCAATGAAAATGACAGAATTGCGGAGAATTTGTGTTGTGAATTTGCACAGAGTTCAGAGAGAGAACGTGTTCACGCAATGTTCGAGCTGTTCATAAAGCCCAATCGTGGTGGTGAGGCAGAATATGAGATGTCTTTGTCGTTACCCGAGCTTGGAGGTAAGGTTCAGGGCCTTGAGAACTTTCTTGACTGTTATTTAACATACCGTGATTTTAA
>JAZNVD010000243.1:0-4760 GCA_045592645.1 Candidatus Ornithomonoglobus sp.
AAAGCAGGCAAAGGCAGAGCTTGACACAATGGAGAACAGTGACCGTTACCGTATGGAAATAGAAAAGGCTTTGCATGAAAATGATAAGGAAATAGCCAAAGCCTCGGAGGTGTTGACACGTGTGAGAAAAGTGTCGGCAGAGGTTTTAGGCAGTGAGATAGAGAACGCACTCCACGAGCTTAATATGGAAAAAGCAAGGTTCGAGGTGGCAGTTACGGGGAAGGACTACGGTGCTGACGGTGCCGACAGTGTGGAGTTTATGATTTCTGCCAACCCCGGTGAGGAATTAAAACCCTTATCAAAGATTGCGTCAGGCGGTGAGCTTTCCCGTGTTATGCTTGCAATAAAGTCAATTCTTGCAAAGGTTGACGGTGTTGAAACCTTGATATTTGACGAGATTGACACAGGTGTTTCAGGCTCTGCGGCACAGAAGATAGCAGAGAAGTTAAAGGTTATTGCAAAGACCTCGCAGGTTATATGTATTACCCACCTGCCACAGTTAGCCGTTGCGGCGGATAACCATTTCTTAATCGAAAAGGATGTGGAGGGCGAAATGGCAAGCACCTCATTGATTGACCTTGACAAGGACGGCAGAATTAACGAAGTTGCCCGAATTGTTGGTGGCGGAGAAGCAGGACTTGAGTATGCAAAGAAAATGTTAGGTTAGGACGTCATATTTTGTGCAGACCATTTCATTACGAACAAAACCCACCACTCGGAGTATAAGCATACGCCGTCGGGTGCGTTTTGTCCGTTCTGCATCAAAATCTGACATCCTTGATTTATTGGATGAAAAAAGAAGCTTCATTTTGAAGCTTCTTTTTACATTGTCATGATAAGTGACATTATGTCAAAAATTTTTTTGCGTTTTTCCTCGTCACATTCCAACATCATGGAATATACCGCTTGTGGATATTGGCTTTCAATGCTGTCGGTGGTGGTCAGGTTTTCAAATAATGATGCGAGAGAAATATTAAGTGATTTTGCTATTTTGTAAACTGTTTCAATTGAGGGGTTTTTATCGCCTCTCTCAATCTGACCAATATATGAAGTGTTTAATCCTGAAAGCTCTGCCAATCTTTCCTGACTTATTCCATGTTTTCTTCGTTGTGATTTTATTCTGCTCCCAACTTCAAAACGAATACAATCCATTGCACCTCACCTCATATTCTATACTATAGTATTTGAAAGTAATTTTACAATTACTATTGACATTATTCCCGATTTATTATATACTATAGTCAACATTTTAATAAAAATCATTACTAAGGAGGGTAAAATTATGAAAAAAACATTAAAAGGATTTATAATGGGAGCTCTTATGGCATCATTATTGGCAGGAACAATTACATATGCGGCAAATACAGTGCGTATTGTAGTTGACAACAAGGAATTGATTCCTACCGATGCAGATGGTAATAGGGTTGACCCTGTCATCATTGATGGCACAACATATTTACCTGTCCGTGCAGTTGCTAATGCGTTTGGCAAAGCTGTATACTGGGATGGAGAGACAAGTACAGTATATCTTGGCAATTGTAACGCGGAGTTACCATATCCCACAGCAAAGTTAATTGATTTAAAAAATATCGGTAATGGCTGGGGTAAGACTAATAAGCTTACAGATAACTATGGCGGATATCATTCAAATGCAGTGGAATGTTATAGAAATTATACAGGACAATATTTATTGAATGGTAAATACTCAAGATTCAGAGCTACTTTGTATGTAGGAGAGGGTGAGAGAAGCGACAGAACCGGTGGTATTGTTATAACAGCAGACGGTAAGGATATCTACACATCACCGGCTATTACAAAATTTTCAAAGCCAATTAACATAGATATATCGGTAAAAGGATGTAATGTGTTTGAAATCACACGTACAGGAGATGCGTATAATTTATATGTCGGTGATGGAGGATTTTATCAGTAATTACATACAGTATAAAAAGAAGCTTCATTTTGAAGCTTCTTTTTATATACTTAAATCTGTATGCCGTACTGCATTGCGTATTTTCAAAATTGCATTGGGGGACACAGAAAGTTCATCTACACCCATTTTTAAAAATGCTTCAGTCAGTGTCGGGTCTGCGGCAATTTCACCGCAAATACCTGCCCAGATATTGTTTCTGTGTGCCGCATCAACCGTCATTTTAATCATTTTCATAACGGCAGGGTGGTGGGCATCATAAAACTTTTCAAGCCCTGTAACACCCTGACGGTCTACGGCAATAGTGTACTGGGTTAAATCGTTTGTGCCGATTGAGAAAAAGTCGACCTCTTTTGCAAGCTCCTCTGCTATCATAACGGAGGCGGGAGTTTCAATCATAATACCGAGCTCTGTTGACGGGTCAAAGTCTTTGCCTTCGGATGCAAGCTCCTTTCTAACAAGAGTGAGCATTCGCTTTACCTCCTGCACCTCCCACAGACTTGAAACCATGGGAAGCATAATTGCAAGCTTCCCGTGAACAGATGCACGAAGCAATGCCCGTAGCTGTGTTTTAAACATATCAGGCCGTGTAAGGCATATTCTCAAACCCCGTAAGCCCAGTGCAGGGTTTTCCTCGTCTTTAAGATTAAAGTAACCGATTTTCTTATCGGCACCGATGTCTACGGTGCGGATAATTACTCTTGACCCTGCCATTGCCTCAACAACAGAACGATAGGCAGTGTATTGGAAATTTTCGTCAGGAAAGGTGTTGCAGTTAAGATACAAAAACTCACTGCGGAAAAGTCCTATACCCCGTGCGTCATTTTTTAACACACTGTCGATGTCATTGGGGTGGGCGATGTTGGCATATACCTTAATGGTTTTACCGTCAAGGGTGACATCACTTTTGCCACGGAGTTTATTGAGGGTATCGTTGACTTTCTCCTCGTCTTTGCGTTTCTTCTCCATATATTCCATAGTGGCACGGTCAGGGTCTATTACCATATATCCCACACTTCCGTCCATTACCATTTGTTTCCCGTCATAGGCAGGGGAAATGTCCTCTGAAACATTTATGATGGCAGGCACGCCTAACGCACGGGCAAGGATTGCCGTGTGAGAATTGGTGTTCCCGTGAGTTAATACAAAGCCTAAAACCATAGATGTGTCAAGACCTATGGTTTCGCTGGGTGTCAGGTCTTCGGCAACAATGATTGATGGAGTGGTAAGAGCAAGTTTTGATGTTTCTTCTCCCGAAAGAATTTCTAAAAGACGGTTTGAAATATCTTTAATGTCGGCACTGCGTGCCTGCATATATGGGTCGTCCATTTCCGAAAAGGCACGGGCAAACTCTGCTGATGCAGTAAAGACTGCATCCTCGGCGTTGCGGTGCTCGTTTACGATTAAATCCATAATGCGGTCAGTATAGTCAACGTCATAAAGCATAAGACGATGTGTTTCCAAAAGCATCTGTCCGTCTTCTGTTGCGTTTTCTATGAGTTTATCAATGACTTCTGATGCAGTGTCAATGGCAGACTTTACCCGATGTGTTTCGTGTGTAACGTCCTCTGCCCGATAACGGGGGATATGAGGAGTGGTGGGGTTATAGAGAATTAGTGTCCCTGATGCTATGCCGGGGCTGATTCCTGTTCCGTTAAGTGCAATCATAATTTATATGTCCCTTAAAAATTGTTTTCCTTTAAAAACTCCAGGAGGAGTTGTGCGTTTTTATCTTCGTTTACGCCCTCAACACGGACAGATATTGTATCACCGCATTTAATACCCAACTGCATAAGTGCAATAAGCCGGCGTGTGTCGACTGCCTTGCCGTCCTTTACAATTGTAACGGATGAGCCAAGCTCCTCTGCCTTTTTGGCAAGCTTTCCTGCAGGACGTGCGTGGATACCCACGGGGTCAGTAACGGTATAAGTAAATTCTTTCATAATTATCCCCTCTCTTGTGATTTATGATTATTATGTCATAGGAGGGGAATTTTTATTCAAACGGAAAACGGGGGCAACCCCGTGTTGCCCCCGCCTCTAAAGTAGGAAAAAAGATATATAATTTAGTAATAGGCTTTATTCAACTGATTCTATCAGTGCGTATTTACCGTCTTTTCTTGTATATACTACGTTCATTTCGTTAGTGTGGAGATTTTTAAATACGTAGAAATCGTGGCCCAGTAATTTCATCTGCAGGATTGCTTCCTCTGTTGACATGGGCTTGATTGCAAATCTCTTTGTCTTGACAATTGAGAACTCATTATCGTCCTCTGCGTCCACATAGTCTGTGCCTGAGATTAACTGCATATCGTCAAGTGAATTTTCACGGAGACGTTTAGCAAGCCTTGTTTTGTTTTTTCTTATCTGTCTTTCAATAATATCAACAATTTTGTCAATAGCTGCTGTTGCCTCTGTGTCTTCAACCTCGGCACGGAATATCATACCGCCTGCATTAATCTGCACCTCGACATACTCGTTGTCTTTTATGGTGCCGATTACAATTCTTGCATTTGGCTCCTCCTTAAAGAATTTGTCAAGCTTTGAGAGTTTCTTTTCCGCGTAATCACGGACATTGTCTCTTACTGTGTACTTTCTTCCGATAATATTGAACTTCATAATCTTCACTCCTTTTGTTACTTCTTTTGGGAGAATTACTTCTCTTACTTAATATATACCGCATTTTACAGGTTTTAAACACTAAAGAAAAAAATTTTTAAAAAGTACTTGACAAACATAATGCACTGTGTTATAATCATCTAGAAAACAAGCAGAAACATTCGTTCTCACCGTACGGCGTAGGCTTTGCGGTAAATATCTTTAGTGTGTTG
>JAZNVD010000244.1:0-3856 GCA_045592645.1 Candidatus Ornithomonoglobus sp.
TATGTTGACATCCACCAAAAAAAATGGTAATATTATATCATACAATAATAATGGTTTAATATGCACAATTATCCCCATTTTGGAAAAACGTGCAAAAGGAAACAGAAGCGAAAAACCCCGTAGTTACAAGGAAAAACGGCAATTTCACGGAATGTTCCTTATAAACCGTTGAAGAAACAGGAGGCAAAAAATGAAAAAACTAACAAAAATCTTTGCAACAGTTTTGACATTGTCAATGGCTATGTCAACAGTAATTATGCCCACAACAGCAGAGGCAGCAGCTCTGGACTTTGAATTTGCAGCGGCTGATGCAGGTGTGTATGGTAAGGATGCAACAGATAAGATTAAAACTGTTACAGCCCAGTACAGACCGTATTCTTCAGCTTCATATGAAAGTGTAAGTTCGGATTCTGTAACATACGAGATTCAGGTTTGCTTTGAGGCAGGCTCAAAGGCAGTTGTTGAGGTATGGAACAGCCAGAAGGGTGCACATTCAGAACGTGGTACAATCAGATTTGAAGGCGGAGATATTTACATAAGATCCGTTGGAGATACGTACGGAAGTGCAACTGCTCCTACAGGCAGAACATACAGTAACCAGGTATGGTATAAGATTGCAATCACAAAGACTCCTACAGAGTGGCAGTTCTATGTAGACGGTGAGCTTATTGGAACAACAGCTGATGTACATCTGAAGCCCGGAATATTCACCAAGGACTTTGGTTTAGATTCTGTATCAGGTACTGTTCGCATTGATAATATGAGAGTCTACGAGGGTGCATATGTCCCTGCAAATGATACAATGCCCATTCAGGCAACAGGTCTTTCATTCATTGAGGGTGGTATGACAGTTGCAGAGGCAAAGGCATTTGCACTTGATACACAGGCAGGCGGTCCCGCAGTAGTTAAGGTTTATAAGGACGGCATTGGCGGTACAGAGGCAGCAGATACAGAAACACTTGGTAAGGACTGGTATGTGGTAATTACATCAATAAGTGGTGATTTGTATCGTGCAGACGGTATTTACAGAGTATCATCAAAGCTTGACTGTACAGGTGTTACATATGCAGACAGTACAGTAACAGCAACAGTTGTAAACAACGGTTCACCAATCGAATCAATGATGATGGTATTGGTAGAAGATGGCGGTAAGTTTATAATGTCATCAGAGGTTGCAACAAACGTTACAAGCGGTGCAACATTTACAATTACAGGTGTTGACTCACTATCAAACGCAGAGGTATTCTTTGTAGAGAGCTGGGCAGACCTTGCACCCGTAATGGATTCAACATTTGAGGTTGAATAATTAATTGTAGCTTTTCGCTTTTGCGAAAACCCACCACAATTCCGCACTCCGCACTCCGCATTCCGCATTGTGCGTGAGCGCCTATTCATAGTCGATTTTGCACCACATCGTATCAAGGGAGATGGTACGGTGTCGGCGCTTAATCATAAATTATTTATCCGATTTAATACTTTATTCAACTTCTGGGGAGAGGTCGTGGATTAAAGTTTAAATCAAAAATCTTTAAGGAGGTTAATTTCTAAGATGAACAAGTTAAAGAGAATACTAAGCGTTGTTCTTTCAATCGGCTTAGTTGCATCAACTCTTGTGCTACCGATCACAGCTGAGGCTGCAAATGAGAATGTTGATTTCATATATAATTACACATTCGATGATCATGACGGCTCAGAGGGCGTTTTCGGTACACAGGGTACTTATCAGGTAGTTGCAGGTGATTCAGAAACAGATTCTCGTTTCCCCAAATTGGCTGCAGCAGATAAGCTGGTAAAGCTATCATCAGGCTACACAGGTACATCAGTATCAAACACAGTTCCCGGCTCATATATGTTCGGTTCAAACTGGTCATCTCATCAGGATGGTGTTACTCATGCTACATTGCAGTTTGATTTTGCTTTCACAAACACTTATAATAAGCTTCTTGTTTACCCCTCAGGTAATGAGGCTGGCGAGGTACAGAGATACGGTATCTATTTGGATACAGGCTCAGACCTTGCAAAACCCCTTTATACTCACAAGAACTCATGGGATAAGGTTGATACAGGCGTAACATTCGCTCGTTTCGAGTGGCATGAGGTTGCTATCGAGTACAATATGGGCGGCACAAGTAAGGTTTACTTTGACGGTCAGGTAGTTGATACATACGACGGTCTTGTAGGTGCAGGTGTACCTCTTGACTTCGATTTCAGATTTACACCCGATAACGGTGCAGTTTATCTGAACAACATGTGCTACTACGAGGGTGCATACAATGCAAACATTGAGGATCCTTTCTATCCCTTGAGACAGTATGATTTCTCAGACGCATCAGCAAATGATATCACAAATACTGAAATCGTTGATGGTTTAATGGGTAAGGACGCGTCAGATAAGGTTGCTCACGTTACAGGCGGCGGTGCTTCTTACAACTGGGGCAAATACTACGCAGAAGATGTTGTAACAGCAGAGGCACAGGTTTATCTTGATAATAATTCAAGTTCATTCCATTTCTATCCCGGTTCAAACCCCAACGGTGAGGACCGTTACGGTATAGATATCCAGAATGGTAATGTTCGTTGGGTTAACGCCAAGAATGGCTGGTCTTACACAACTATCACTACAGTTGATAAGGATATGTGGCACAAGCTTGCTATTACATGGGACAGAACAGATAACACTGCAAAGTATTACTGCGACGGTGAGCTTATTTACACAGCTACAGATGTAGTATATCATACTGAAGGTATAAACAAGGATATCCGAGTTGAGTCAGCAGGTTACTTTGATAACTTCCGTGTATACAGCGGTGCATACAGAGGCGATGCTGCAATCACTGCTGCATCAACTGCAAAGGTAACAGTTTCAGGCACAACACTATCAGCTAATGAGGGTGTTACATTTGACGACCTTAAGGCTGCAATCACAGCTTATGACCAGGTTAAGTTCTATACAGACGCAACTCTTGCATCAGAGACAACAGATGTTAATGCTGCAAATGTAATGCTTGTTAACTATGGCGAGCTTTACAAGAAGTATGATCTGAACATCACATCACCCTACGGCACAAAGCTTGTATGGTATGACTTCACAGATGCTGCAAACGCAACATCAATCGGTGCAACACAGGCAAATGGCTTAATGGGTAAGGATGCATCAGATAAGGTTGCTTATGCATCAGCTTCAACAACAAGAAACTACCTAAACGGTGGTAACACAGTTGCTATCACATCAGGTGTTGTAACATACGAGGCATCAATTTATGTTCCCGCAGGTTCAACATCAATTATGCACCTATTCAACGGCGGCGGTAACAACACTCGTCTTGGTATGAAGATTCAGGCTAACGGTACAGTTACAATCGGTGAGACAGTTTCAGGTGCAGGCGTATGGGATGGTATTAATGACACAGCAACAACATACGGTGTTGCAGAGAACACATGGAACAAGTTTGCTATGGAGCTTAACGCAAACAATGGTTATGCGAAGTTCTATATAAACGATAATTGTGTTAAGACAGTAAATGCATCATTTACTCTTACAGCAGCTGGTACACAGTTTGCATTTGAGACAACAAACACATACATTGATAACATGAGAATGTACACTGCTCCTTATGTAGCTGGCGAGCCTATCGCAGCAGTTGCAGGTGCAACAGACGGTGTAATCAATGTTACAGAGGGTACAACTGTTGAACAGGTTAAGGCTATGGTAACAGACGGTACACCGGAGGTTTACACAGGCGCAACACTTGAAACAGTTGCATCAACTGTTGTAGATGATAGCGTTCTTCTGATTAAGAAGGGTGAGCTTTACAAGACATACACAATCAATGTTGCATCAAAGTATGACGGTGCA
>JAZNVD010000245.1:0-1793 GCA_045592645.1 Candidatus Ornithomonoglobus sp.
AAGCTTAATATTCTTATGACACGAATATTTGGTAAGCACGGTTTTTATTCCCACGGTGCAACACATAAGCTTATTAAGCATTTAAAGCGTATTAAGCCCGATGTTATCCATTTGCACAACATTCACGGTCATTATCTGAATGTAAGGATGCTATTCCGCTACATAAAGAAAAACAATATCAAGACAATCTGGACACTTCACGATTGCTGGGGTTTTACAGGACATTGTTCCCACTTTAATTTTGTCGGCTGTGAAAAATGGAAAAGGGGATGTCATAATTGTGAGCAGTTAAGAGAATACCCCGTAAGTTTATTGTTTGACCGCAGTCGTGGTGGATACAAGGCAAAAAAGAAAGTCTTTACCGGGGTTAACGATATGACAATAGTAACCCCAAGTAACTGGTTGGGAAATCTTGTATCACAGACTTTCTTAAAAGACTACAATGTATTGACTGTGAACAACGGCATTGATTTGTCGGTGTTTAAGCCATCACCAAGTGATATTAAAGCGAAGCTTGAAATTGCGGACAAGAAAGTAATTCTTGCAGTTTCTGCTCACTATGGTGAACGCAAGGGTTATAAATACTACCTTGACCTTGCAAAAAAAATACCTGACGATTATGTAATTGTTATGGTAGGTGTAAGCGAGGAACAGAGAAATACACTACCGCAAAACATTATCGGTATAACAAGAACTGAAAATCAAAAGGAATTGGCAGAGCTTTACACTGCGGCGGATGTAATGGTAAATCTGACATTGGAGGATACATTCCCCACGGTAAACATTGAGTCAATTGCCTGCGGAACTCCCGTTATAACCTGGGAGATAGGCGGCAGTCCCGAGATTGCAGGGAACGAATGCGGAATTGTTAAAAAAGCATTGGACCTTGACGGAATATATGAGGCAATAATGAGTGTGACAAAAGACGAGGACAATTGCGTTAAGAGAGCAAAAGAAAAGTTTGACAAAAGCAAGATGATAGAAACATATATTGAACTTTACGGCGTGAAAGGTGAATAATATGAAAAAGATTGTAAGATATAACCCGTCTTTAACGACACTTAATATGGGCGACTTTGTCATCTTTGACAGTATAAAAACCCAGATGGCAGATTTGTTTGAGGATGCGTTTAATGTGGATGTATCAACACATTTGCCCGTAAATTATATTTTCACAAGACTTCTGACTGATGCTGATTACAAGTTTGTATGTGGAACAAATTTGCTTATGGGTAAGCTTAACGGCATATTCAGGCAATGGGATATAAATATATTTAATGCAAAAAGACTTGGTCCTGCAATCTTAATTGGTGCAGGGTGGTGGCAGTACAATAATAAGCCAAACGGATATACAAAGAAGGTATATAAAAAGATACTTTCAACAGAGTATATGCATAGTGTAAGAGATACATATACAGAGCAGATGTTACGCAGTATGGGCTTTACAAATGTAATTTGTACAGCGTGCCCGACAATGTGGGCTTTAACAAAGGAGCATTGTGCCGAAATTCCAAAGGATAAGGCAAAGAATGTTATAACAACTCTTACTGATTACAATCAGGATAAAGAGAGAGATACGCGTATGCTTGAAATCTTGAAGGAAAACTATGAAAAGGTTTATCTCTGGATACAGGGTGGCAGTGATTTTGAATACTTTGAAAGTCTGGGTGTTGACGGGATAGAGCTTGTTCCGCCGTCATTGGAGAAATATGATGAAATTCTTATGGCGGGTGATATTGACTATGTTGGCTCAAGACTTCACGGTGGTATCAGAGCATTGCAGAAGAAGGTAA
>JAZNVD010000246.1:0-1605 GCA_045592645.1 Candidatus Ornithomonoglobus sp.
ATCAATTATATATAATAATATTGTTAAATTCTGTAGTTAATGCTACAATCTTGAAGGAATAAAATTTTAAAGAGGTGTAATATGGCAGTTGTTATTCCAAAGGAACTTTTGTCCGTTTTAAGAATGTCAGGTGAAAAAGAAGTTCATAAACCAAAATCAAAGATTTTTGCCCAAGGTGATGAAGCTTCTCATTTTTTTATAATTACAAAGGGAAGGGTAAGAGTATATACGGTTTCAGCAAATGGGAAAGAAAGAACAATCGAAGTACTTGAAGAGGGACGTATTTTTGGAGACAGCTCGTTTCTGGCAGATAAAAAAAGGGAAGTAACAATTGAAGCTGTTATAGATTCAGAAGTAATATGCTACCGTGCCGAAGAACTTATTGAAATGTGCACACAATCAGAGCAGCTTATGCGCCTTATATTTCGGCATATGGCGGATACCTGCAACTATCTTACCCGTCAGATAGTGCAAAGCAGTCAATACAACAGTATACAAAAAGTTGCAGATTTTTTATTGAGAGAATCTGCCACAAGAGGTCAGGATGCACTCCCGTATACACACGAAGAAATCGCAGCATCAATTGCACTTAACAGGGTGACTGTATCAAAAATTATTTCAAAATTTAAAAGTGAAGGATTTGTTGAGGTAAAGTACGGTAACATTGAAATATGTTACAGAAACGCATTGGAAAGGTTACTGACAGAAATTTAAAAATAAAACAGACATTTGAGCAGGGACAATAACTGTTCAAATGTCTGTTTTTTTATTGGTTATTTATAAAGCAGGAATTCTTCAGGAATATACTTGTATATTATTTTTTCCATAAATTCAATGGAGAATACATCCTGAAAAGCCCGGACGCCGTGGCTGTTGGCCATTTCTGCAGTGTAATCTTTAAGCAGATAATTTCTTACATTTGCATAATTTGCATCATAATGTGTCACAGTTGGAACAAACTTTGGATTTTCAATGGATATTTCATAATTGTCATCCAGGTCTGTATAAGTTTTTACAATATCAAACTGAAACATACCGCCAAGCATATTGTTTGCTGCAGACTGTGCGGAAATAAAATTGCCCAGAGAATAACATACAATGGTTTTGTGTCCGTTTTCAGGATTTTCTATCCATTCAACAGTCTGAATTACATGAGGATGTGTGCCAATAATTGCATCAACACCCCATTCGTTCAGTTTTTGTGCAATTTCGTGCTGCAAAGGGATTGTCTGGTTGGTATCTTCATAACCCCAATGGCAGGAAGCTATTACCACATCAGCATTCTGACGGGCTGTTGATACCTGCCGCTCAATAGTTGCATAATCACTTGTAGACACTACTTTAGGGCAGGTTTCGACATATATGGAAAGTCCGTTTGTATACATTGTATAGGCTACAAAAGCAACTTTGAGGCCGTTGATTTCCATATATTTGATTTCGTTTGCATCATCATCTGTATAAAATCCGAAATATTCAATATCATCAAACTGTGACCAGAACTCGAGTGAAGAACGTATGCCGTCAGGGCCTTTGTCATAAGAATGGTTGTTGCTCATACCAATTGCATTAAAACCCATATCAACTACATGCTGCCCCAATTCAACA
>JAZNVD010000247.1:0-3115 GCA_045592645.1 Candidatus Ornithomonoglobus sp.
ATTCTTGAATTTCTAAACCCCGGAGAGGCAAGAACAATTCATCTTAAGTTTGAATTTGTTGAAAATTAATTTGATAATTACGGGAAAATTTATAAAAAAAATTATCATAAAAGCTTGACAAATGTAAATTTGTTTGCTATAATTACCTATGTTGTGTTTCACATAGCGTAATTATGGAGAGATGTCTGAGTGGTTGAAAGAGCCGGTCTTGAAAACCGGTAACGGTTCCGCCGTTCGCGGGTTCGAATCCCGCTCTCTCCTCCAAATCATCCCCGTACTTACCTGTACGGGGTTTTTTATTAAATATAAAGGAGAATTACTATGAAAAAAGGAAATCCTATTGCATTACTACCGATTGGTATTTTTGTTGTCTTGTACATATCAACAGGCATAATTTTTGAATATGTACTTAAGATTCCTATGGGCTTTTATAATGTGCCTATAGTTGTTATGTTTATGATTGCGCTTCTTGTTGCATGTCTGCAGAATAAAAACTTATCCTTTGATGAGAAGCTAAGTCTTATGGGCAAGGGAGTGGGCGATAAGAACATTGTTACAATGATTTTAATATTCCTTGTAGCAGGTATGTTTGTTGGAGTTGTTGGGCGTGAGAGTGCACAGAGTGTTGCTTATTTTATGCTTTCTGTTATGCCGCCACAGCTATCTGTTGCTGTATTATTTATCGTAAGCTGTTTTGTTTCATTATCTATGGGAACATCCGTTGGAACAATTACACTTATTACGCCTATTGCCGTAGCAGTTTCACAGGCATCAGGTTTTGCAATGCCTTTATGTATTGCATCAGTTGTTGGTGGTGCTATGTTCGGTGATAACCTTTCATTTATTTCTGATACAACAATTGCTGCTTGTAACGGTCAGGGGTGTGAAATGAAGGACAAGTTCCGCGAGAACTTTAAGATTGCACTTCCTGCTGCTATTGTAAGCTTGGTTATTATTCTTATTATTTCATTTACACAGGGCAACAGTGCAGTTATAGAACATGATTATAATCTTGTTCAGATTATTCCATACATTCTTGTTCTTATAGGTGGAATTATCGGTATAAATGTATTTGTAGTTCTTCTTATCGGTATTGTTTCAGGTGCGATTATTATGCTTGCAACAGGAACAGCTGATGTGCCTGCCTTACTTTCAAATATGGGCTCCGGTACAGCTGGAATGTTTGAGACAACTATGGTTGCTATACTTGTTTCTGCCATATGTGCACTGATTCGTGAACACGGCGGATTTGATGCACTGCTTTCACTTATTAAAAGGACATTCAAGGGTGTTCGTGGCGGTCAGCTTGGAATGGGCTTGCTTGTTGGCTTGATGGATATTTCAACTGCAAACAATACCGTTGCCATTGTTATGGCGAACCCCATTGCAAAGGATATGGCAGAAGAATATGGTATTTCACCAAGAAAAACAGCTTCAATTCTTGATACATTCTCTTGTGTATTCCAGGGAATCATCCCTTACGGTGCACAGATGCTTGTTGCAATTTCAGCGGCTAATGAATTGAGTGTCGCAATTAACGCCTTTGAGATAATCAAGTATTTGTATTATCCAATTATTCTCTTGTTAAGCTCACTTGTATTTATTGTTTTCACAAAGAAGGAAAGTAAATAATATGCTAAAAGTACGTATTGCAGCAGATTCGGATTGCAAGGAAATTTGCAACTTATATAATAATTTACTTGATGTTATGGGCCCCAATAATCCTCAACGGTGGACAAAGGGGGTTTATCCTTCTGATGAATTTGTAAAAGATACAATCAGTAAGAAAACGATGTATGTTGCTGTTTTGGAGAAAAAGATAATCGGAGCAATGGTGCTTGACCATCATTTTACAAAGGGATATGAAACAGTTGACTGGGACATTGATGCCACAGATGATGAAGTGATATCAATTCATGCCCTATGCGTTAGCCCTGAATATACAAGACGCGGTTTTGCTACAGAGATGATTAAAAGTGCCGTTGATATAACCCGTGGGCTTGGCTCAAAGGCAATGCGTCTTGATGTAATAGACGGTCACGACGGTGCAAATAAGCTTTATAAAAATGCGGGCTTTGTGTGTAAGGGTGAGCATAAGCTTTTTTATGACAGTACTGATTGCACAAAGTTTACAATGTATGAATATATTGTATAACATAAATATGTTGACACACACGTCCGTTTGTGGTAGACTATATATAACTTAATAATAATCTTCGGGGTAATGTGAAATTCATAACCGACGGTGAGTGAGCTTGTGCTCATAAGTCCGTGAGCCTGAAATGGTTGATTTGGTGTAAATCCAAAACCGACGGTATAAAGTCCGGATGGGAGAAGATATAAAGACGGTTTTGTTTTTGTACGCACCTCGAGGAATTGAGGTGCGTTTTTTTATGGATATTTTATATATGAAAGAGGCAATCAATGAGGCGAAAAAGGGGTTTGGCTTTACAAACCCAAATCCATTGGTAGGTGCTGTAATTGTCAAAGAAGGTAAGATTATAAGCCGTGGGTATCACGAACGATATGGTGAACTTCACGCCGAACGTAATGCAATTAAGAATGCAACAGAGGACGTATCGGGTGCTGATATGTATGTTACCCTTGAGCCCTGCTCACATTATGGCAAACAGCCTCCATGTTGTGAAGCTTTAGCAGAAGCAGGCATAAAAAGAGTTTATATCGGCTCAAGAGACCCGAATCCCGAGGTAAGCGGTAAAGGAGTCGAATATCTAAAAAAACACGGTGTAGAGGTTTTTGAAGACGTTTTAAAGGACGAGTGTGATGAGTTTAATGATATTTTCTTTCATTACATTACGACAGGTAAGCCTTATGCAATAATGAAGATTGCAATGACGGCAGACGGTAAAACGGCTACAAGAACAGGTCATTCCAAGTGGATTACAAATTCTGCGTCACGAGACAATTCACACGTAATTCGAAAACGCGTTTCTGCAATTATGGTTGGAATTAATACTGTTATTGAGGATGACCCTATGCTTGACTGTCGGTGTGATAATCCCAGCAATCCCGTGAGAGTGGTTTGCGACAGTAATTTAAGAATTCCGCTTGACTGTAATCTTATAAAGACAGCAAAGGACATTCCTGTTATTAT
>JAZNVD010000248.1:0-2805 GCA_045592645.1 Candidatus Ornithomonoglobus sp.
GCCTGCAGTCCATAAAACTGCACGCAAACCGTCACCGTTAAGCATATCATCTTTTGTTATATTATGGTATCTCATTACATGCTTACCCTCTCTGCAATCTCTGCCATTTTAGCAGAATTAAGTCGGGTATCCCCTTTCACCCTTGAATATGATAAGTAGCCATTCATTCTGTCAATCTTTGTAAGGTTAGATGAGCCACATTGCGGGCAAATATCCATTTCAAGCTCCTCATGACCACAATCATCACAGTATGCCAGCGAAAGATTTACACCCTCGTAGAAGCCCATTTCCATTGCTCTGCGGACAAGTGTCTTGACTGCCTCCTTATTATAAGAAATAGGATACTTAACATACTGGATTTTTCCACCGTTACATAAATTCCAGAATCGGTTTTCGCTGTCCTGTTTTTCTATTGGCGTGATGTTTTCAGTTACGTGGCAGTGGAAGCTATTAGAAACATATTCTCTGTCGGACACATTTTTAATAACACCAAACTTTTTTCTGAACTGTTTTACCTGTAAACCGCACAATGATTCTGCAGGAGTTCCATAGATAGCATATAAATGGTTATCCTCTTTCTTAAAATCATTTATTTTATTATTTATATACTGTAACACTTCAAGAGCAAATTCTCCGTCCTCATACAAAGATTTACCGTTGTACAACTGTTGCAGTTCATTGAATGCAGTTATACCAAAGGAAGCGGTTGCTGATTTAAGCAATGGTTTTATTTTGTCATTTGGTTGCAAATTCCCACCGTAAAAACCACCCTCGCAATATGCGAGAGGATTAGTAGAGGCACGAAGCTCACCAAGATACTCATAAGTTCTTTTGTGAAGTCCGCGTATAAGCTCAAGATAGTAATCAAGAACTTTATAAAAATCCTGTCCCTCTTCCCTTGCTTTTGCAAGAATCATAGGTAAATGCAAAGAAATTGCACCTATATTAAATCTTCCGATAAACACAGGAGTGTCGAGTTCGTCCTTGGGATTCATTCCGCCTTTTTCATACCAGGGTGATAAAAATGCACGACAACCCATAGGGGAAATGATTTTTCCGTATTTTTTATACATGCTCGGTACATATCCCTCGCCTGTGAGGCTTAACCAGTCAGGATACATTGCCTTCATACTGCATTCAATACCTGCATCAAATACATCCTCAAGCTCGCATCCCTCACCGTGAAGATTTTCATCATAAAGAAAAACAAGTTTTGGAAACAGTACGGGGCGTTTATGACCTTTTCTTCCCTGTCCGCCCATTCGCACCTTAAACATTGTCTTACTGCACATTCTTGCAAATCTTCCTGTACCCGTACCTGCAGTTACTGTAATAAACGGATAGTCACCACGGCTTGATGAAACGGAGTTAAATTTATATTCCCAACCCTGGAATCCCTGTTCAAAATCTCTCGCAACATCACGTTCCGCCCATTCTTTACATTTTTCTTCGGGCACTCCGTATTCTCTGTATTTTTTGCAATATTTTTCATATGATTTTTCTGCATAAGGTTCTAAAATATTCTCTACAGATGCAATAGTAAAACCTCCGTACTGCTGTGAGGCTGCACTAACTATAATGTCACCCATAACGTCAAAGGCAGATTCTAATGCCTGCGGTTCATTGTACCAAAGGTTACCCATTTCAAAACCACCCTTGAGGACGTTTGCAATATCAAACAGACAACAGTTCATAGTATCACGGCGTGCAGACATATCGTGAATATAAATATATCCGTCACGAATTGCCTGAAGTTCTGGGGTTGTTAAGAAAAATTTCTTATAAAGTTCCTTGTTTAACTGATTAAATACAAGACTTCTTTTTGTTGAAACAAGGGCACTGTCTGTGTTGGAATTTTCCTTGTCCCCAAGATACATAATAGATTGACTCTTTTTATATACCTCATCAAGCATCTCAACAAAATCCTGCTTGTAATTTCTGTAATCTCTGTAGCTCTTGGCAACTGCAGGGTTTATTCTCTCCAAAGCGCCCTCAACAATATTATGCATTTCGGGAATTGTAATCTCACTCTTCCCCATAGATTTTGCTGTTGTTTCTACAAAATTACATATAAAATCAATATCTTCTTGTGTGAACTCTACAAGAACTCTCTGTGCTGACTTACTTACAGCCGCAACAACTTTATATACATTAAACCGTTCTTTTGTTCCGTCTTTTTTTATAATCTTCATACTTGTTCACACTCCTTCCTATTATAGTAAAATTATATCAAAACGCCCTGATATTGTCAATGCAGTTTATGGTACAGAAACACATTTTTACATGTGTATCCGTGTTTGTCTTTGTAAAGAATATAAAAGAATATTTAACGGAAGGTGTAATTATGTGGCATTATATTTTATGTTCTATTAAATTGATTATATTAGGATATCTGTTGCTTATTTTTTCAAACTTAAGTAACCTCTATTTTTTAAGAAGGATTAAAAAGAAAAAATCACTTTCAACACAAACTGCTATACATTTATCATCAATTTTATTTTTGATAAGAAATATTTGTTATCAAACAAATATAAAAATACAAACGAAACCCCTGAAAATCAACTAAATTCACTATTTTCTCTTGATTTTTTTGCAATAAAATGTTATGATATAAAATAAGTATAATTTTTTATACTTTAGGGAGAAAAATAATAAACTAATATAAATTCAGGAGGTAAAACAAAATGGCAAGAAAAATGAAAACCATGGACGGTAATAATGCTGCCGCATACGCATCATACGCATTTACAGATGTTGCGGCAATTTATCCCATTACGCCGTCATCAGCAATGGCCGAAGTAACAG
>JAZNVD010000249.1:0-5904 GCA_045592645.1 Candidatus Ornithomonoglobus sp.
AGAATTTCTTGGTGCCATAATGAAAAAATTCAGGCACGCAATCGGTGTTGCCGGCACTCACGGCAAAACTACTACCACCTCAATGCTTGCCCACGCTTTAATATATGCTGATACAGACCCTACGATTTCTGTAGGCGGTGAGCTTGATTTGATAGGTGGTAACATTCACTGTGGCAAATCGGATTTGTTTATTACAGAGGCTTGCGAATATACCAACAGCTTTCTGAAATTCTACCCCACCATCGCCTTAATTACAAACATTGAAGAGGACCATCTTGATTTCTTCACAGGAATTGAGATGATACGTGAAAGCTTCCGCAGCTATGCAGAGCTTACCCGCGGTGTTGGTCACGTTGTTGCTTTTGGTGATGATAAGAACGTAAAGCTGGCATTGGAAAACTCGAATCTAAATATTATAACCTACGGTATGGATAAGTCCAATGATTATTATGCCGAAAACATTGTTTTTAATGCAGGATACCCATCATTTGATGTTATGCACAAGGGTGATTATATATGCCATGTTTCCCTTAATGTGCCAGGTAATCACAACATAGAGAACGCCCTTGCAACAACAGCAGTATGCTCTCTTTTGGGTATTGACCCGCAAGTGTGTGCAAATGGCATCGAAACTTTCCGAGGTACTCACAGACGCTTTGAGAAAAAAGGCCTGTTAAACGGTGCGGTAATTCTTGATGATTACGCACATCATCCCACTGAAATCAAAGCAACGCTTAAGGCAGCAAGGGAATTCCCCCACAGCAGAATACGCTGCATATTTCAACCCCATACTTATTCAAGAACAAGAACACTATGGGACGATTTTCTGACAGCTTTTGATGATTGCGACGAGCTTATTATGACTCACATCTACTCTGCCCGTGAGGTCTATGACGGAGTTACAGACCCCGACAGGCTTGCAGAAGAAATTAACGCACGTGGCATTGACACAAAATATTTTGAATATTTCAGCGATATAGTTAACTACATTAAAGAAACTGCAAAAGAGGGTGAAATAATTTTCACTATGGGTGCAGGTGATGTTACAACTATCGGTGATGAATTAGTTAAATAAAAAATAAATCAGCACAATCTGTGCTGATTTATTTTTTATTTCTGCCCTGAACGGGATTGTCCCACAAGTTATCGGCATCGTAGTTACTCATTGTATTAAGATTTACCTCTGCTGGCTTCTCCTCTTCCTGAATCTCTGCCTTTTTACCTCTTCCCTGGGTTATATTATCCCAGAGATTATCGGAATCATATTTTGAATTCTCCGTGGGGATTTCTACAAACTCACGCTTTGCCTGTTTCTCTTCGTCAGGTCTTGTAAGAGTTTTTCCGTGACCCTGATACATATCATTATTCCACAGACCCTCTCCATCATAATAGATGAATTGAAGTTCTCTTTCGTCATCCTCTTCCTCTTCTGTTATATCAACAGCTTCAAATGTATCTTTATTGCCCTGATGCATATCCTCACTCCAAAGAGTTTCATTTTCTTCACCCTCATAGTGATTTACTGCAAAGAAGTCAGGCATATCCTCGGGCTCATCATCATAGTTTTCAACAGGTACATCCCCTGCTGTTCTTCCCTTGTAAATATGTTCCTCCCAAAGCTTGTCCGTATCGTAATTGTCAATGTCACGTTCTGTCCCCACACCTGCAATAAAATCTCCGTCGCTTAAATCTGCATCAATATTCTCATACTCAACCGTATCAACACTCTCTCCACGCCCCTTGGTCATTCCCTTATCCCAAAGAGAATCAGAGGCATTATCTGTCTCCTCCTGAAGTATTTCCGTGGCCTCAAGACGCTCCTCCTCCATTTGTCTGTGCATTTCTTCAACAGAAAGTATCTTTACCTTTCTTCCCTCCTGTTCAGGCACAAGGTGCCCCCACGGGTCCATTTCAATCTCGTCAGCACCGTTTTCTGCAAGTCTTTCCAGAAGTCTGGTGTAATACTTTCTCGAATACATCTGACATACAACCATCAGTGCTCCAACCACAATATGCGATGTAACAAGAGAATATGGCGTAAGCATACCAAAGGATTCAAAGGCTCTTAAATTTGAAAATAAAATTGAATACGTAAGAGGACCCGAAAACTCGTACATAAGATAGGATATTACAGCGTATAGCATATATGCAATACCGTTTATAATAAAAAACTCACGTCGCTTGGTGCGTTGTCTGGCATATCTCATCCAGAAAATCCAGTTACATATGGCAAATGCAAGAAATGATAAAAAACACATTATGCTCATTATTCTGTTGTTGGGACGAATAAATACAAGTATAAGACCGATAAGCGAAGGTATTATACTTGCCATACATATTTCCACAAATCTTATTCCCAGCAGCATAAATAACCTGAGCCTTTTTCCTGCTCTGGACTGCCATATTAAATCTTCCGGTTGTTTCATAAAAATCCTTCCGTTTCTTTAATATTAGTTTACATAATTATATCATTAAATACTGCAATATGTCAATACGGTCAAAATTCCTTCCAGCCCTCTATCCCCGAAGACATTACTGCATGAAAAAGTCTTTTCTTAAGACCGGGTGCAGTTTTCTTTTCAAGGTCTTTTATAATATCCTTCATATCAGAACGCTTTGTAATTCCGTCAACGGGACATACTTTTGGCATAACGGGAATGTTGTGCTTCTTAACCGCACTTTTAATATCACACTCACGCACGTAAATCATAGGGCGTATTTGCGTAACCATTGACCTGTCAAGATATGTAAAGGGTGAAAAACAATTTACTCTGCCCTCATACAAAAGTGAAAGGAAGAAGGTTTCTAAAACATCGTCCATATGGTGACCTAATGCAAGAGTGTCGCATCCGTATTCCTTTGCCATATCGTTGAGTGCTCCACGACGCATTTTTGAACACAGAGAACACGGGCTTTTTTCTTTTCGTTCGTCAAAAATAATCTCTTTAAGCTGGGTTTCCTTCAGGTGAAACTCAACCCCTATCTTCTCCGCAAAGTCCTTTACAATGCTATAATCTCCTCCAAAACCCGGGTCTATAGCAAGTCCAACAACAGTAAAGTTACTTGGATGATAGTGGCTTAACTGTGCAAGTGCCTGAAGCATTACCATAGAATCCTTACCGCCTGATACACCCACTGCAACACGTTCATTAGGGCGAATCATTCCATATTCATCGACTGCCTTTCTCACAAGGCTTACTATCCTTTTCATTAAAATATCAATCCCTTCCTCATTTCATTTTAGCACATTTTTTTAATTATGTAAATGCTTATATTTTTTGATATTATATTTTTATTTTTATCCCTTGTATTTTTCTAAAATTTGTTATATAATTAATATAAGAATAAAGAAAGATGGTGATACCCTATGGGATATTTGGAAAACTACGAAAAGTGGCTTACATCAGATGTTTTAACTGCTGATGAAAAATCAGCTCTTACAAACTTAAAATCCAACGAAAAAGAGTTGGAGGATTGTTTCTACCGCGACCTTGAATTTGGTACTGCAGGTATGCGTGGTACTCTTGGTATCGGCACAAACAGAATTAACATCTATAATGTACGTCACGCAAGTGCAGGCGTTGCAGCATATGTTAATAAAGAAGGCAAAGAAGCAGCAGACCGCGGTGTCCTTATCGGTTATGATACCCGTATAATGTCAAGAGAATTTGCAGAAGAAACTGCAAAAGTTTTAGCTAAAGCAGGCATTAAGGTTTATCTATTTGATACGGTTCATTCAGTTCCAGAAGTATCATTCGGTATCCGCGAATTGGGATGTGCCGCAGGCGTTATGATTACAGCATCTCATAATCCCAAAGAATACAACGGCTATAAGGTATACGGCCCCGACGGCGGTCAGTTACCTCCCGAGGCTGTGCAGACAGTAATTGACGAAATGGCAAACACAGATATTTTCTCCGTACCCTTTATGTGCTTAAATGAAGCAATGGATAACGGACTAGTAACTGTTGTCGGCCCTGAACTAAACGAAAAGTTCTTAAACATCGTTCAGACACAACAGCTTAACCCCGACGCAGTCAAAGCGGTTGCCGATACATTTAAACTCATATATACCCCCTTCCACGGCACAGGCTCAAGACCTATCAAGGAAATCCTTAAAAGAATAGGTTTTAAGAATGTACTTGTTGTTAAGGAGCAGGATACAGAGGACGGTAACTTCCCCACTGTTAAATCACCTAACCCCGAAAACAAGGAAGGCTTTACAATTGCAATCGAAATGGCAAAGGCAAACGATGTTGATGTTATTATCGGTACTGACCCTGACTGTGACCGTGTAGGTATAGTTGTACGTGACGCTGAAGGCGTATACAGAACACTTACAGGTAATCAGACAGGTGCATTGCTTGTTGAATATATCCTTCGTTCAAAGAAGGAGCAGGGCACTCTCCCCGACAATGGTGTTGTCATTAAAACAATTGTTACAACAGAGCTTGCTGCAACAATTGCAAAAAGCTACGGTATGGAGATTATGAATGTCCTTACAGGCTTCAAATATATCGGCGAGAAAATGACTGAATTTGCTGAGAAGAAAAACCACACATACCTTATTGGCTTTGAGGAAAGCTACGGATATCTTGTTGGTAACCACGCAAGAGATAAGGACGGCGTTGTTGCCTCAATGCTTATTGCAGAAATGGCGGCATACTACAAGACCAAGGGCAAATCACTTTACGAGGCATTACAGGATGTATATGCCAAGTACGGTTGTTACGTAGAAGAAACTCTTTCATACACAATGCCCGGCAAAGACGGTATGGAAAAAATGGCCTCAATTCTGTCAGGCTTAAGAGATAAGGCACCCGAAACAGTTAATGGTATGTCAATTGTAAAGACTACTGACTACCAGACACAGACTGTTACTGACAAGGGCGGAAATACAACACCATTAACAGGGCTTCCCAAGTCCAACGTATTGCGTTATGACCTGTCCGACGGTAAATCATATTTCATCGTTCGTCCGTCAGGCACAGAGCCTAAAATTAAGTTGTATCTTGGTACTTTTGATGACACATTCGACAGTGCATCAGCAACTATCAAGGGCATTGTAGCAGATGCAGAGGTTAAAATAGGATTGGTATAAGAAACAAAAAAATGCGTTCCCGTAGGAACGCATTTTTTATTATTTTGCTTCGTATGCCTTAATCAGATTGATATTCGCTTTTTCTACACTATTTAAATTTGAATACTCGTTTGCATAGTCATAATTTGCATCCATCTTATACCATGAACACCCGTTAAAGTATGCCTGTACCGCTGAGTTTGCAAAACCTCTGCCGTGACGTGCATAAATCTCATTTCTTGCAACCCTTAGTTCTGTCTTTGTAAGACCCTTTAAGTTAGCATCTGTCAAGGCTGTTGTTGATGAGTTTGCAAATATCTGTGCGCCACCGTATTTCGCCTTAACTGAACCGTAATCTGAAGCATTATTGGCAACAGGCTTTGATACTGCCGGCTTCTTTGTGGGCTTCGGTACTGCCGTAGGCTTTGATACTGCCGGCTTCTTTGTAGGCTTCGGTGTTGATACATTACTTGCAGGAACTGTTGTTGCCTTTTCTGTAGGCGTCTCTGTGGGCTCTTCCGTTACCGCAGGAGTCTCACTGGGCTCTTCCGTTACTACCGGTGCTTTTGTGGTCTTCTCAGTAGGACGCGGAGTAACAATAACTACATCATCACCCCCACCACTGTTTGAAGTCATATAATATGCTCCTAAACCTACTGCACCAACACACAATATAGCCAGGACTGCAACAAGAACCTTGTTTCTTCTCTGTCTGCGTTTTTTATCAAGACGACGTCTTTCAATCTCCTCAAGACGAATCTGCTTCTCTGCTCGAATTCTATCCATCTGAGTCTGTTTAATAGCCTCGTTTTCATCCATCATCT
>JAZNVD010000250.1:0-3113 GCA_045592645.1 Candidatus Ornithomonoglobus sp.
TAGTAACGCTTGCCGGGATAACCTTCAGCGTATTTATTTGTTAGGGGAGTGCCATTTGCCTCCATAACTGTTTCTGAAACAAAGTTCTCTGATGCAATAAGCTCTATCTTGTTCCTCTGTCTGTTTGCCTCGTCCATAACCGCTGCAAACACTTCAGGGTCATTGTTTTTAAGTAAAGAGAATTCTCTCATAATTTGCCTCCGTAAAATTATAAAATATTTTGCTATGTTATATTATACATTGAGTTTAAAATTTTTTCAAGGGGTTTTTAGCGAAAAAACGGTGATTTTATAAGGTTTTTAGTGTATTGACACCCATATTTGGGTGTGGTACAATAACTGTGAGGTGATGGATATGACAAGAAAAGAACGTGCAGGACTGATTTTAAGTGCTTTAAAGAAGGAATATCCTGATGTAAAATGCACATTGAATTATACCACACCGTTGGAAATGCTTATTGCAACACAGATGTCGGCACAGTGTACTGATGCGAGGGTTAACATTATTACTGCCGACCTGTTTAAGAAGTATAAAAATGTGGATGATTTTGCAGATGCTGACTATGGAGAGCTTTGCGAGGATATACGTTCTGCGGGCTTTTACCGCAGCAAGGCAAAAAATATTATTCTCACGGCACAGAGAATACGCGAGGTTTACGGCGGCAAGGTTCCTGACACAATGGAGGACTTGCTGACACTCCCCGGAACGGGGAGAAAGACGGCAAACCTTGTTTTAGGAGATGTTTATAAAAAGCCGGCAATTGTAGTTGATACCCATTGCATACGCCTTACCAACCGAATGGGGCTAACTACCAATTCTGACCCCACAAAGATTGAGAGTGATTTAAGAAAAATTCTGCCACCCGAGGAGAGCCTTGGCTTTTGCCACAGAATGGTGTATCACGGCAGGGCTGTGTGCTCGGCACGAAAGCCCGACTGTGAGGGTTGTGTGGTGCGTGATATGTGTAAAAGAAAAGGAGTATAAATGCGAATTTTATTCGTAGTATAAACGGTTGAAGTTGAACTTTTATTGTGGTATTATAACCGTGTAAAGACTGTTCAGCATATTAAAACAAAACATAAATTGATTAAAAGAAAATCCATAAAGGAGAAATAAAATGAGATACAAGTTTATGAGATTCCCCGAGGGAAAGGCAAAGGCAGTAACTTTAAGCTACGATGACGGCGTCATTGAGGACAAGAGATTTTCTGACAGAATTACAGAGGCGGGGTTTAAATGCACATTTAACCTTAACTGTGACGTGTTGCGTCCGCAGGCATTAAGTGAGGATGATGCAAGAGAATATTACTTTTCAAGAGGCCACGAGGTTGCCGTTCACGGTGAAATGCACAGAGCAGAGGGAACAATGCGTCCCATTGAGGGAATACGTGATGTGCTTAACTGCCGTCTTGAACTTGAGGCAAAATTCGGGCGGATAATCCGCGGAATGGCGTACCCTGACAGCGGTATTACAAGACTATCATACGGCGTTACTTATGAGAAAATCAAGAGTTATCTCACAGAGCTTGATATTGCATATGCCAGAACGTTGGGCGGAGATAATAATTCATTTAAGATGCCCGAGGACTGGCATTGCTGGATGCCCTCGGCTCATCATTCAAACCCCAAAGTCCTTGGGCTTATAGACGAATTTATTGCTCTTGATATACCAAATATGTGGGCTGCAAACAAGGATCCCAGATTGTTCTATCTGTGGGGGCACAGTTATGAGTTTGAAAGAAACAATAACTGGGAGCTTTTAGATGAAATATGTGACAGATTGGGCGGTCACGATGATATATGGTATGCAACCAATATGGAAATATATGAATATGCAAAAGCATATGAAGCATTGGTATACAGTGCTGACGGAAAGATGATTTATAATCCCTGTACTATTGATGTATGGATTAATGTTGACGGTACGACATATAAAATTAAGTCGGGAGAAACTTTGAAGATATAAAAAGGAGTGAAAAACTCCTTTTTTGTTTTCGAATTTTATTCGTAAGAACAAGTATTGATTTTAAAAATTATCTGTGCTAAACTGAAAATATAATTATAGAATAGAGGGTCAGCAAATGACACATAAGAAAATTGCGGAGATAGCACACGTTTCTGAATCAACAGTTTCAAAGGCGTTATCTGGAAGCAAGGAGATAAGTGAGGAGCTATCACAGAGAATAATAAAAATTGCAATAGAGAATGGCTACTTTGAAGGAAAAAGTAAAAGAAAAATTGAAAATTCCAAAAGGGGTGCTATTTCTGTCGCAATCGTGTGTCCGGAGATTATCAGTATTTCCTATGCACGAGAAATAACGGCATTGAAGAATGAAATTGAGCTTCGTGGTGGATTGGCATCGGTGTATGCGACGGATTTCGACAATGAGAAAATGAACAGGATAATTGAGATGATTACTGTCCGCAACAGCGCTGACGGAATTATTCTGTACCCCAGCGGCGCGCTGCAGGTTACACCTGCAGTCCCAACTGTTTTAATGTCGGATGCAGATACTGATAAGTATGACACAGTATTTAGTGATATTGATGAGATTCTATATGATATGGTTAGGTTTTTTAAGGAATCAGGACATACAAGGATAGCGTATGTGGGTGAAACAAAAACCGAATCAAAGCGTGAGGCATATAAAAAGGCCATAGAGAATTTGAGCCTGCAATATAATGAGGAAGATGTATATGTCCTTAAGGAACGGTTTGAGGATATAGGCTACAATGCGGCGGAACGAATGATAAAGGAGAAAAACTTTCCTACGGCGGTAATATGTGCCTACGATGAGGTTGCAATGGCGGTAATACATAAGTTTACCCAAAATGGAATCAGGGTGCCCGAGGACATAAGTGTAATGGGAATTAACGATATTCCACCGTCAGCATATTCGCAGATTCCTCTCACAACCGTGCATATTTATGATGATGAAAAAGGAGCTGCTGCTGTAGGTTTATTGTATGACAGAATTTATAACAATACAATGGATATTCAGCATATCAGGATAAGACATAAACTGATTGAAAGAAAATCAGTAAAAAACATTTCCAAAACAGAGGCATAACATATGGGAACAATTTACATATCAATAATAATGCTTTGCCGG
>JAZNVD010000251.1:0-6184 GCA_045592645.1 Candidatus Ornithomonoglobus sp.
AAATTTAATTTATAAAAAATATGGCTAAAACCGTAGAGTTTAAGCCATATTTTTATACATTTCGTCTATATTTATCGGATATCGTCTATGTTGTAAGGCGTAATCTGATATACAAAATAGTTCAGCCAGTTGGAGAATAATAAGTGCGCGTGTGAACGCCATTTTACAACGGGCTTCTTTTTGGGATCATTATCCGTATAATAATTTGCAGGGATTTTCGGATTAAGTCCCTTGCCTAAATCACGGACATATTCGTTATTTAATGTATCAGCATCATATTCGCTATGACCCATAACAAAAAATTGTCTGCCCTTTTTCGTTTTTACTATGTAAACTCCTGCTTCTTCCGAATCTGCAAGTATTTCCAGTTCCTTATTCTTGTTTATATCCTCTGCTCTTACTTCTGTATGACGTGAGTGGGGAGCATAGAATACATTATCAAAACCACGGACAAGCTTTGCTGTTGTTCGGCGTACCTTATGTAAGAACACTCCTGAGCACTTTTCCTCCAACGGATATTTAGGAATGCCGTAATGATAATAAAGTCCTGCCTGTGCTGCCCAGCATATATGTAATGTTGAGGTTACGTGGGTCTTTGACCATTCCATTATTTCAGTCAGCTCTGACCAGTAATCAACGTCTTCAAAGTCAATATTCTCAACGGGAGCACCAGTGATAATCATTCCGTCATACTTGTGATTTTTAATATCAGAAAATTCCTTGTAGAAAGCCGACAGATGCTCCTCTGATGTGTTCTTTGAAACGTGACTTGACATTTGTATCAGGTCAACCTCCACCTGAAGGGGGGTGTTTGAAAGAAGACGAAGAAGCTGTGTTTCTGTTTTAATCTTCTCCGGCATCAGGTTAACTATGGCAATCTTAAGAGGACGGATGTCCTGACGTGCCGCACGTTTTTCCGTCATAACGAATATGTTTTCTTTTGTAAGTTGTGATGTAGCCGGAAGCTTATCGGCAATTTTAATTGGCATAGTTCCACCTCTTTTCTTAATATCCTAATTATACATTAAAAGACACATTGTGTCAAGTTTTAACCTATTATTCCAATTCCCTCAAGGAGAATTTTAACGCCTATAAGGATAAGGATAATTCCACCGCACAGCTCTGCTTTTGATTTAAAACGTGCACCAAAGACATTGCCTATCCATATCCCGACGCCTGAAAGAACAAAGGTTGTAATGCCTATAATAGTAACCGAAAGCAAAAGCTTATATATACTTTCCAGTGTAAAGGCAAAGGTGACACCTACTGCGAGGGCATCAATGCTTGTTGCAATGGCAAGGACAAGCATAGTCCTTGGAGAGAAGGAATCATCTGCTTCCTCGTCGTCCTCCCGTGATTCTTTTATCATATTTATACCTATTAAAGCAAGCAATATAAATGCAATCCAGTGGTCAATTGCGGTAATATACCCCTTAAAGGTTGTACCAAGAAAATAGCCAATTGTAGGCATAAGTGCCTGAAATCCGCCAAACCATAATCCTGTAGCAAGGAAATGCTTAAGACGGGATTTAGTTGTTGCAAGACCTTTACATACGGATACGGCAAATGCATCCATTGAAAGTCCGAAGCCTAATAAAAAAATTTCAGTAATTCCCATTGGTTATCTCCTTGAAAAACATATATATAATATTATCATATTTTTTCTTTTAATGCAATAGTCCATAAATATTAATGTTCTATCGGGGGAGTTGTCCTAATATAATAGACCATAAAGCGTTAAGGAGGACAGGGTATGTATATTGCAACGGCTGATACCAGAAGGGCATACGGGGAAATAATAAGTATCTTTCCGCCCGACATCAGGAGATGCCTGTTTTCAATAAATTTAGAAGAGGCGCAGGAAATACGGTTATTTCTCGGACAACCTGTTTTACTTCACTATTGTGACGGCGATTATTACATTAACAAAAAGGGTGTCCTTTCTATGACCCCATCAAATTGTATAACTATAACCCGAAAGGATTTTGAATACATAATAGAAAGAATATCACAATCTTCTCTCTATTCAGTTTCGGACGAGCTTAAAAAGGGGTATATCACAATATCAGGCGGACACCGTGTTGGAATCGTGGGCACGGCGGTTTTAAAGGATAACAAAGTAGATTTTATTAAAAACATATCTGCAATGAATATAAGAATTGCCAATGAAATTATTGGGTGTGGGAAAGATATAGCACTTAAAATCACAAAGAACGGACTGAAAAACACACTTATAATTTCCCCCCCGGGATGTGGCAAAACAACATTATTAAAAGATATAATACGGGAGTTGTCGAAAATGGGTTATTATGTGGGAGTGGCAGACGAAAGATGTGAGGTTGCAGGAATGTATGAGGGTATGTCAGGTTTTGATATAGGCCCTAAAAGCTTTGTTATGGAAGGATGCAGTAAAGCCTATGGGATGGAGTGTCTTTTAAGGACAATGGCACCTGATGTTATAGCAACCGACGAGCTCGGCAGGGACGAGGATATAAAAGCGGTATATGATGCTGTTAACAGCGGTGTCTCGGTTATTGCAACTGCCCACGGCAGGAGTAAGGAGCAGTTAATGAAAAGAAATGTTTTTAAAACGCTAATTCCTTTGTTTGATGTCATAGTAACTATGTCACGAAAAGAGGGGGTAGGGACGGTGGAAAAAGTTGAGCATTAGGCTTCTTGGTGGGATGATGATTGCAACGGGTGTTGCGTGGTGGGGAATGTGTGAGGCAAAAAAGCTCAAGGACCGTGTGGCGTTTATGAAAGCTGTTTCATCAGGACTTGTACGGACAAAGTCGCAGATTGAGTTTGGTAAATTCGATATAGGTTATATTTTTAAAAGACTTGCAGTTGAAAAGGACAGAAACCTTTTCAAACTGTGCAGTGAAGGTATAAAACAAGCAGGAATAAAATCTGCGTGGGAGAACGCAGTTAATAATGCTTGTGAGGACGGATTTTTAAAAGATACTGACAAAAATATAATTTTGCGGTTTGGCAATACTCTTGGGATGAGTGATGTTAAGGGACAGATAAATAATATAAATATGGCGGTTGCAGAGCTGGAAAAAAGTATTCTCACTGCGGAGGATGAGAATACAAGGCTTGGAAAGGTGTATCGGGGGTGTGGTGTGCTTTTGGGGGTATTTATAATGATAATACTTATATAGAGGTCAGATAAATGAATGTAGATTTAATTTTTCAGATTGCAGGTGTTGGCATAGTTGTGGCAGTAATAAATCAGCTTCTGTCAAGGGCAGGACGCGATGAGCAGGCACTTTTGATTACTATTGCAGGACTTGTTGTTGTTCTCTTTATGCTGACAGAACAAATAGGTGCCCTGTTCGCATCCATAAAACAGATTTTTAACCTATGAGTGATATTATGAAAATTGCAGGCATTGGTTTTATGGGGGGAATGCTTGCTCTTACAGTAAAAAAGGATAAACCTGAATTTGCACTTTTAATTTCCCTTGTCTGTGCTGTTATGATTGCCTTTGAGGTTATTAAAGGCGTTGGGAATGTAATGGGACAGATTGACAGAATTATTGTACAATGCGGAATAGATATTATGTATCTGGAGGTATCCCTTAAGGCAATGGGAATTGCCTATGTGTCACAGTTTGCCGCAGAAATTTTAAGGGATGGCGGTGAGAGGGCAATTGCTTCAAAGGTGGAAATGGCGGGGAAGGTGGCAATTCTTATTATAACTGTACCTGTACTGGGAGCACTTCTGGAAATGTGCCTGAAGGTGGTGCAGAGCATATGAAAAAAATAATCTTTATAATTTGCGTCATATTTCTTTTTAGTGTCCCTGCATATGGCATCGAAATCCCTGAACTTGAAGGATATGATAATTTTGACACAATGGTCGGAGATGTTTCAACGGGAAAGCTTTCTGTTACGCCTGTGGATGTAATAAATAATATCATTTCATCAGTGAGCCGTGAGGTAAAAAGCTTTTCGACCATTGCCACGGGAATCCTTATATTGACAATGCTTTCATCAACGATAGGGACACTAAACAATGCTATGGGGGAAAAGGCATCACAGACGGCGGCGTTCTTTGCCTTCTTTGTCGCGATTTCATCTATGGTTGTAGGATGCTTTATTGAGGCGTTGGGGTATATGCAGGACGTGGTATATACCATGACGGATTTTATGGGAAAGTTTACCCCTGTGTTAATAGTTACCCTCTTTGCCTGTTCGAAGTCCGTTTCTGCTGCAGCGTTTGAGCCTGTTCTTTCTGCTGCAGTGGTGGTTGTATCGGAAATTATACGCCATTTAATGGTACCCCTTATTGCCTTTTCAGGAGTGCTGTCCATTGCGGGACACATCGGGGATAAGCAACGGATTTCAGGCTTTGTAAAAATAGTCAAATCGGCATCTAAGTGGATTATGGCACTTATTATAACAGTTTTTACGGGGATAAATACTGTTTACGGTTTTGCGTCCCCCGCCCTTGACGCCGTTGCTATAAAAACGGCTAAGTTTGCAGTGGGGTCCCTTGTGCCCGTGGTAGGAGGTTTTTTGTCCGATACTCTTGACACTGTTACAACGTCTGCCGCAGTTATGAAAAATGCAGTTGGTGTTACGGGAATAATTTTAATATGTGTTATTTCTGTTACCCCCATAGTCAAGCTGGGTATTATGCAGATTATGCTCAAGCTTATATCTGCCGTAACAGAGCCCGTTGCAGATAAAAGAATATCGGATATGTTATGGGATATGGGCGAGGTAGTGACGGCGATATTTGGTGTTGTTGTACTGACCGCCGTGTTATTTATAATAAACATATGTATAATATTAAGGCTTACGGCGTAGAAAGGAAGAACAATGGGTGCATATATTATAGGAATTGTGGGGGCAACAATTATTTCTTCTGTTATATCTGTTCTCACGCCCGAGAAATGGGATAAATATGTGGGAGTTGTAACGGGGATTGTGATAACCCTCTGCATTGCAAGGCCCATTATAAGCCTTATTAATAATGATTTTTTCACAGACGTTTCCCATATAAATCAGATAAGAACAGCAGAGGGCACACAGATATTTGCGGCTGAAATAAAAAAGGAAATGCAATCAAAAATAGCGATGGATGTAAAAGAAAGATTAAAGACGGAGTTTGGAAAAACTTGCGTTGCCCGTGCGGAGGTTAATGTGACACCCGAAGGGAAGGTGCTTGGTGTAGAGGCAATTTTGGTTCGGGGGGATAAAATAGATGCCGTGGCAAAATCACGGTTGCGTGAGATATATGGAGCAAGGGAGATAAGATATGAAGGACCTTAAGAAACTCTTGAAAAATCGGAATAATCGGATTGTCTTTGTAATATCTATAATTGGAATAGTTATTATTCTTCTCACGGGAGTTTCTTCTGGAGGGGATACTACAGCAGCTACGGGGAAGGGAGAGGGGATTGGAGAAGAAGAACGGTTGATTGATATACTGCAGAAGATAGACGGGGCAGGCAGGGTGGATGTTATGATAACATACGAGGAAAAGGAGAAAAATGGTGGTATAGGTTATGGAGACAAGGAATATATTAAATCACCCAAGGGTGTTATTATTGTGGCAGACGGTGCAGATGTGCCAGCTGTAAGGTTAAGCCTTAAGGAGGCTGCAACGGCTGTTATGGGGGTAGGTGCAAACCGTGTTTGCGTATATAAAAGGGAAAATTAATATATGGGAGTTGATAAAATGATATTAAAAAAGAAGGAAATAATTGCGGCATCACTGGTGGTTTTGATAGGACTTGCGGGATACCTTAACTGGTCGTATCAGGACACAATTGAGGTACGGGATAACGACAGTTATGTTACCACAGGTAAAATTTTAGGTGAAGCGGAGATGGTATCCTCCAACAATGAAAAAACAGAGGATACAGGGGCAATGGAGAAAACTGCATACTTTGAGGACGCAAAAGCAAACCGTGAGGCGGCACGTGCAGCGGCAACAGAAGCATTAAAGGCAACAAGTCAGGATGCAGCGGTAGATGAGGCAACCCGTGCCCTTGCAGGGGAGAAGCTGGTTAAATGTGCAGAAAATATTGAGATTGAGAATGCTGTTGAGAGTGTTGCACAGGCAAAGGGCTTTAATGATGTATGTGTATACATAAATGAAGGCTCTGCAATAATGACCGTACGTTGTGACGGTCTTGACGAGGTAAAGACAAAAACACTGTGTGAAATTA
>JAZNVD010000252.1:0-2796 GCA_045592645.1 Candidatus Ornithomonoglobus sp.
TCACAGTTTACAAGGCGTTGGGTTGCAGAAGAATATTCCTTCTCCACCTGTGCCTCAACAAACTCAAGTCCTGCACGTCCGCCTGTAATGTACCCAAGGAGGTCGGAAATCTGTCCGCCCTCCTTCATATATACCAACGCCTTGTCATTACGCAACGTCTGGCGTGGATTAAAATCAAATTCTTTTAGAATAGACACAAGATTTTCCGCCATATTCCAGAAACGGGTTGAAAATTCAAGATGGTACTTTTTCTCGGGTGAATTTACCGAGCCTCCCCCTAAAAATGCACCGCGGATATAAGCTACCTTACAACATTCATAAAGAAAAATATCTCCTGAAATTTCAGTTACAAACTTATTGAAATCCTCACCCGAAATCAGGTAGCTTTTGCCCACTCTCACAGGGACTATTCCAAGCTCGTCCCCAATAGCCTTAACCATTCTTTTTGACACTGCAGGAATTGTGGTTGACAGTTTAAATTCACCCTCGCCCACTTTTCCGCGAAACGCAAAATATCCTGCAATCTCTGCCAGACGGCAGGCAGGGCATTCATACTGCGTCTGACAAACTATTTCTTTTATTTCCGATGCGTAAGACACAGTATCACTCCCTTTCGTGTTTATTTCAACTCTCTGTGAATAACATTCACCTTAATTCCTTTAGCTTTAAGTGACTGTCCAACTTTGTTTACAAATGTCACGCTTCTGTGATGTCCGCCCGTACAGCCTATGGCAACAACCAGTGAATAACGCCCCTCTTTTTTAAATATAGGGATAATATAAGACACCATATCTATAATCTTCTCAAGATACTCACGGGCACTTTCGTGCTTGAGGACAAAATCCTGAACATCTTTATCGTTTCCTGTTTTATACTTCAGCTCCTCCACATAAAACGGATTCGGGAAGCATCTCACATCAAATACCATATCACTGTCTGCAGGAACTCCGTTTTTGAAGCCAAAAGACACAACCGAAGCCTCAAACTCCGCCGCTTCCTCACGAATACCCAATGTATCCATAATTTCTCCACGAAGCTCTCCTAAAGACAAATGTGTAGTATCAATTACTCTCACAGCACTTTCTCGGATGTTTGTAAGAATTTCTCTCTCATCCTCTATTGCACAAATCAGCCCTTCCCCTTTATCAAGAGGGTGAGTACGGCGTGTTTCTTTATAGCGCTTTATAATCTTACTGTTATCGGTATCAAGGAATATTATCTCACCACCGATGGCCTTTACGGTATCAGGGAGAGTTTTCATATCTCCTGTGCGGATGTCGCATACAACCGCTACATTCTCTTTTTTTAGTTTGTCCTTAAGACTTTCAAGAAGATTAACAGGGATATTATCAACACAATAAAATCCCATATCCTCTAAAATATGCAGAGCATGGGTCTTTCCCGAGCCTGACATACCTGTTATTACAGTGAATTTCATTTACATTCCCTCGCCTACAAGCCTTATTTCAGGCTCAAGGCATACATCGTATTTTTCTTTTACTATCTTTTGTGCATGACGAATAACGCCCAAAACATCCTCACATGTTGCACCGCCAATATTAATCACAAAGCCTGCGTGAAGCTCGCTTATCTGTGCCTTGCCTACAGTATAACCTTTAAGCCCTGAATTTTCTACCAATGCACCCGCAAAGTGCCCTTCAGGTCGTTTAAAGGTACTGCCCGCTGACGGGTATGCCAGGGGTTGTTTCGTTTTACGGCGATTAGTAAAGTCCGCCATTTTTTCCTTAATTTCGCCAAGATTTCCTTTTTTAAGCTTCAGCACCGTAGACAGGATAACCTTGTCACCGGTCTCAAAAATGCTTGTACGGTAGCCAAATTCACACTCGTCTGCAGTTACGGTTTTAATCTCACCGTCACAGTCTAAATATGTTACGGTTTCAATTACGTTCTTAATCTCACCACCGTAAGCACCTGCGTTCATATAAATTGCACCGCCAATTGTCCCCGGTATACCTGAAATTTCTTCCATACCGGTAAGAGATTCATTCATTGCCGTTTTGGCAACACGTGAAAGCAATGCACCTGCCTGTACATAAATCTTCTCACCCTCGCAACGGATGTCAGCAAAATTCTTACCCACCTCTATTACAAGACCTCGGATACCTTTGTCGGACACAAGCATATTAGACCCGTTTCCTATAATCATATAAGGAATATTGTTCTCTTTCGCCCACAAAATAGCATTACTAATCTCTGATTCCTTTGTGACAGACACAAAATAATCCGCAGGTCCGCCTATTTTAAAGGTGGTATGCTCACTCATCGGCTCATTTAAAATTATAATTTCTGCAATGGATTTCAATTTATCAGTCATACTTCCTCCCTGATACCCATATTCTCTTCCATCTGCTGCAACAATCTCTTATTAAGCTCGACTGCCGCATTATAGCCCATTTTCTTCTGGCGGTTGTTCATCGCCGCAACCTCAACAATAACTGCAATATTACGTCCAAGCTTAACAGGAATTGTTAATGAGGGTACATTTATACCCATAATATTTGTATATTCATCCACCATGCCAAGTCTGTCATACTGCTTGTCTTTTTCCCAGGGCTCAAGATGGATAACCATATCTATCTGCTGCTCATTCTTAATAGCACCCATACCAAAGATTTCCTTAACATCAATGATACCGATACCACGCACCTCTACAAAGTGCTTGATAACTTCAGGCGCTGTGCCAATAAGTGATGAATCCGAAATCTTCTTAATTTCAACTGCATCATCAGCAACAAGACGGTGTCCACGCTTTACAAGCTCAATTGCCGCCTCGCT
>JAZNVD010000253.1:0-10255 GCA_045592645.1 Candidatus Ornithomonoglobus sp.
TAGGTACAGGATATACCATAGGATACCTTGTATACCAGATTGGTACTCTTATTACAACAGGTGCTGTTGGAGAAGGCTTCTTTGGAGGACTTATTGCAGTTGCAGTGATGATAGCTATTGTGGTATATATGTGTAATCGAAAAGAAATAAAGGTAAAATAAACTATGGAAAATGTAATTATTTTTGCAATTCTTGTGGTAATAGTCGGTGGTGCATTTGGGTATATTATAAAATCCAGACGCAAAGGTAATAAATGTATCGGCTGTCCGTACGCAGACAGTTGTGGTAAGAAAAATTGTGGAGAATAAAAACAAAAAGCACTTGCATAAGCAAGTGCTTTTGTTATCTCAATAATTCATATACTTCGTGACGCAGTTCGTGGTCATTGTCAAAAAGACCTCTGATTGCACTTGTGCGGGTTTTTGCACCGCGGGATTTAATTCCACGCGCTGTCATACAGCTATGCTCACCGTCAACAATAACAATAACATCCTCTGTACCGCAGACCTTTTGCATTATCTCTGCAATATCGGAACAGATTCTCTCCTGTAGCTGCAGCCTCTTTGCAACCATATCGCAAATTCTTGCAATCTTTGAAAGTCCGATTACTTTGCCATTGGGGATATATCCCACGTGGCATTTCATATTATACATAAGTGCCATATGATGTTCACAATAGCTGAAAATCTCAATATCCTTAACAAGGACAAGGTCACGGGAGTCCTCTTTCTCAAAGCACTTATTAAACATCTCTGCAATTTCGTCATTGGTATATCTCATACCCTCAAAGACTTCAGCGTACATTCTTGCCACACGGTCAGGGGTTTCAATTAGGCCCTCACGGTTCGGGTCATCGCCAAGCTCTGTTATTATTGTACGGATTGCATCAGCAATTTTATCGTGGTTAAATTCTTTCTTCATTTAATTTACCTCTTATTTCTGTTGTAGATAATCATAAGTCCCTTAAGGAGTAAGTCGTTATCATAAACTATTTCCTGTTTGCACAGGGGAACAACCGTGCCTGCAAGTCCGCCCGTTGCAATAACTGTACATTTCTCGCCCAGTTCTTCCTCAATTCTTTCAACACAACCGTCAATGCCTGACGCAGTATAAAATAGAATACCGTTTGACATACACTCGGCAGTGTTTGTGCCGATAACACGCTTGGGCATATCAAGGTTTACCTTTGGTAACTGTGCCGCACCGCTTGACAGGGCATCAAGGGAGGTATTCATACCGGGGATGATAAGAGTGCCAAGGTAGTTTGCATCCTTGTCTATGACAGAAACAGTTGTTGCAGTACCCATATCAATTATTATTTGTGGTGTGGGATAGAAGTTAATGCCTGCAACGGCATCAACAACCAAATCAGAGCCTAACTGCGCAGGGTTATCCGTAAGAATGCGAAGTCCTGTTTTAAGCCCTGGTCCAACTATAATGGGAGTGTGGGTGGTTAGTTTTTCAACAGCATCCTTCAGTGCAGATGTTACTGCGGGAACAACCGAGGACATAATAGCACCCTCAATACCATTAACATCTATATTATGAATTTCTAGGATATTTTTTATTTGAATTGCATATTCTAAATCTGTCGCATTATGATTTGTAGAAACTCGTTCATTAAACAGAATTTCATTGTCAGAAAAGCAACCGATTACAATATTTGTATTACCAACATCAATTGCAAGTACCATGTTTCTCGCCTCCAATATACTTATTGTATCACAGTATATATAAATTTGCAAGAAAAAAAGGGCTTTGCAGTTAAGCAAAACCCTTATACTTACTAATTAGCAAATACCCTGAGCCATCATTGCGTCAGCAATCTTCTGGAAACCGGCAATGTTAGCGCCTGCAAGCAGGTTGTAACCCATACCGTACTCCTCTGATGCCTTTGCGGCACTGTCGTGGATATTAACCATAATATTCTCAAGCTGTGCATAAACCTGATCAGGTGAGAATACTGTGTGACCTGCATTCTGACCCATTTCGATACATGAGCAAGCAACACCGCCTGCATTTGCAGCCTTTGAAGGTCCGATTACTACGCCGTTCTTCTGCAGATATGCAAGAGCGTCGTTTGTCGTAGGCATATTTGAACCCTCGCAAAGGAACTTACAGCCGTTAGCAACCATAACCTCTGCTTCCTTCATTGTAATCTCGTTCTGTGTAGCACAGGGGATATACAAATCAGCCTTAACGCCCCAGGGCTTCTCGGCGGGGAAGAACTTAGCATTGGGGAACTTCTCTGCATAAGGTGCACAGATGTTCTTGCCTGATGCTCTTAACTCTAACAGGTAATCTTCCTTCTCGCCGGCTGTTACACCGTCGGGATCATATATGTAACCGTCGGGACCTGAAATTGTGATAACCTTTGCACCAAGCTGGTTAAGCTTCTGTACTGTACCCCATGATACGTTACCGAAGCCTGATACAACAACTTCCTTACCCTTTAGGTCTTCACCAAAATGCTTAAGCATCTCTCTTGCAAAGAATACGATACCATAGCCTGTAGCCTCTGAACGACCGTTTAGACCGCCGTATGCAAGACCCTTACCTGTAAGTACGCCCTCGTATACGTTCTTAAGTCTCTTGTACTGACCGAACATATAACCGATTTCTCTTGCACCTACGCCAAGGTCACCTGCAGGCACGTCTGTTTCAGCACCTATGTGACGGAACAACTCTGTCATAAATGACTGACAGAATCTCATAATTTCAGCATCTGACTTTCCGTTGGGGTCAAAGTCTGAACCGCCCTTACCACCGCCAATGGGAAGGCCTGTCAAACTGTTCTTGAAAATCTGCTCAAAGCCAAGGAACTTAATAATTCCAAGATATACATTGGGAGCAAATCTCAAACCGCCCTTGTAAGGACCGATAGCGCTGTTGAACTGTACTCTGAAACCTCTGTTCACCTGTACCTTGCCGTTGTCATCAACCCAGGGTACTCTGAACATAATCTGTCTCTCGGGTTCAACCAATCTCTCAAGTAAAGCACTTGCCTCGTATTCCGGGTGCTTATCAAGTACCGGAGCGATAGATGTCAATACTTCTGTTACTGCCTGAATAAATTCCGGCTGCTCGGCATTCTTCTTCTGAAGCTCGCCGAGGACTCTTTCTACATAAGACATTCTTATTCCTCCTTCAGATGGCATAGTTGCCATAAAATAGTCTATGTATGTGACCATAAAATATTATATCACTTTTGATTTTTCCGCGCAATAAAAATTATAAAAAAAAATAACGGCAAAATGTTAAAAATTAGGGAATAATTGTCGTAAAATTTTGTTAAATTCATTGGTTTGAAAGAATGTCGAAAGGTCAGGCGGTAAATATTTGGTAAAGATTAATATTGACAAAAGTCTTATAAAGCATTAAAATATATATATCAAAACTATTTAACAACGGAGGTATATTATGGATAAGATTATTCCTGTAGTCGTATTTATATGTGCAGCTATTGCGCTTATTGTTGCGGCTATTAACTTCTATGCGGTTAAGAAAAAACCTGAAGGTACAGAGCAGATGGCATCAATCAGTGCGAAAATCCGCAAGGGTGCTATGGCGTACCTTAAGAGACAGTATAAGACAGTAGGCATTTTCTTTGCGATTATGTTTATTGTTTTGTTGGTTCTTTCACAGTTAACAGAGCTTACAGTATTCGTACCCTTTGCTTTCCTGACAGGTGGTATTTTCTCCGGATTATCAGGCTTTGTAGGTATGAAGATTGCAACTTACGCAAACTCAAGAACAGCTAACGGTGCAAGAGAGGGTCTTAACAAAGGTCTTAAGATTGCCTTTTCATCAGGTGCTGTTATGGGCCTTACAGTTGTAGGTCTTGGCTTACTTGATATAAGTGTATGGTATATGCTGCTTAAGTTTGGATTTAATCTGCCCATTGAAGAAATTACATCAGCTATGCTTACATTTGGTATGGGTGCATCATCTATGGCATTATTTGCCCGTGTTGGCGGCGGTATTTTTACAAAGGCTGCTGACGTTGGTGCTGACCTTGTTGGTAAGGTTGAAGTAGGTATTCCCGAGGATGACCCCAGAAACCCCGCTTGTATTGCTGATAACGTTGGTGATAACGTTGGTGACGTTGCAGGTATGGGTGCTGACCTTTATGAGTCATATGTTGGTTCAATTATTTCATGTGCGGCACTTGGTGTTGCCGCAAGACTTGGCGTAAACGGCGTATTTGTGCCTATGCTTATAGCTGCGGTGGGTATTATTGCTTCAATTATTGGTACATTCTTTGTAAGCACAAAGGAAAATGCGACACAGAAAACATTGCTTGGTTCATTAAGACGCGGAACGTATGCAAGTTCAATTCTCTCAGCAATCGGTTCAGCAATATTGATATTTACATTATTGCCTGAAAACTCAAACGTTATCTGGGCAGTTATATCAGGACTTCTTGCAGGTGTATTAATAGGTTTCTTTACAGAGTATTATACATCAGACACATACAAGCCCACAAAGGACCTTGCAGGTGCGTCGGAAACAGGTTCTGCCACAATTATTATCAGCGGTGTTTCTCTTGGTATGCTATCAACTGCAATTCCTGTTATAATAATTGCAATTTCAATTATCATCAGCTTCTTTACAGCAGGCGGTGCAGGCAGCTTTGAGAACGGTTTGTACGGTGTAGGCTTAAGTGCAGTTGGTATGCTTTCAACATTAGGCATCACTCTTGCAACTGATGCTTACGGCCCCGTAGCAGATAATGCAGGCGGTATTGCAGAAATGTCAGGTCTTGAGCCTGAAGTAAGAGAGAGAACAGATGCTCTTGACTCACTTGGTAATACTACTGCGGCTACAGGTAAGGGTTTTGCAATTGGCTCTGCAGCACTGACAGCTTTAGCTCTTATCGTTTCATATACAGACGAAATTGATAAGCTTGGAGTTGAGCTTAACCTGTCAATCACTAACCCTGCAGTTCTTATCGGTCTTTTGATTGGTGCGATGCTGCCGTTCCTGTTCAGTGCTTTGACAATGAACGCAGTCGGTCGTGCGGCACAGAAGATTGTTATTGAGGTAAGACGTCAGTTCAGAGAGATTAAGGGATTGCTTGACGGTACTGCGGAAGCAGACTATGAGAGCTGTGTTGATATTTGTGCCAAGTCATCATTAAAGGAAATGATTTTACCCGCGGCATTGGGTATAGTTGCTCCTATCGTGGTTGGTCTTGTGCTTGGATGTAACGGTGTTGTAGGTATGCTTGCAGGTGCACTTGTATCGGGATTTGTACTGGCAATTATGATGTCAAACTCAGGCGGTGCATGGGATAACGCAAAGAAGTATATTGAGGCAGGCAACTACGGCGGTAAGGGTAGTGAAAACCATAAGGCAGCCGTTGTTGGCGACACTGTTGGTGACCCCTTCAAGGATACATCAGGTCCTTCAGTTAACATTCTTATCAAATTGTTAAGTATGGTTTCAATTGTATTTGCGGCATTGGTTGCAGGTGGAAACCTGTTCCAGTTCCTTGGAATGTAAAATAAAACAAAATAACCCTTTCATTTGAAAGGGTTATTTTTTTATTTATAAACTTCGGCAACTTCTTCTGCCATTTTAATCATTTCCTCTACCACAAAATCGGGAGAAAGAATTTTTGCCCTTTTGCCAAAGCTCATTATCCAGGAAAGGAAATGGGGGCTTACAGCGACTTTTACACGGCAGACAAAATGGTTTTCATCGTGTTTTCTTATGGTAACGTCTGTGCCGAATCGGTCGTATATAACACCGACAAGTTCGTTTTCAAAGAGTATCTCCACCGCCGTTTCTTCACCACCAAACATCTGGAAGGTTGCTTTTGCATAAGAGGATAAGTCAAAGGGCTCGGGGGAAAGGACACGTTCTTTATCAGTAATTTTGATGTTTTCCATTTTATCAACGCGATAGTGAACATAGCTGTCATATTTTTCTTTATATGTAATGAGATAATAGTTCTCATCATCCCATGTAAGTGCAACGGGTGACTCTGTGTATAATTCACCGCCCTTGCGATACACTTTTTCCTTATTAATATCAAGATTGAAATATTTAAAGGAAATCTGTTTGTTGGCGGCAATAGCATCGTGTATCCTGTCAACGTTATAGTAAATCTGCTCATTAAGGGCCTTGACGCGGTTTGTAACATAAACCTGACGGTGCAGCCTTTTGGCATTTTCGTGGCTTGTAAGCTTTTCAATTTTTGAAATAAGCTCCATACTTTTCTTGCGGGTAATAAACTTCGCAGACTGAACACTGTCCACCAGAAGCTTAAGCTCGGGCAATTCAAAGTCACGTTCTCCGATAAAATAGTCGGTGGTTCGTGAACGCTGTGAGCATACATCCACGCCAAAAAGACGCAGATATTCCAGGTCGTCATAAATACTCTTTCTTTCAGCAGAGATGCCAAGCTTATTAAGCTCTGCAATCATCTGCGGAACGGTCATAGTATGCTCCTCATCCGTCTGCTCTGTTAAAATTTTCAACAGATAAAGAAGCTTCAGTTTCTGGTTTGATTGTTTCATAATTATACCTCCGTAGGCTTGTTATAAATGGATTTTACCTGTGGGACTGCTTCCAATCATTGTTAAAAATAATGTCTTTGGCATTGTTGCAAAATATCCGTTTTGGTTTAACGGACAGTATTCCTCAATCTGTTCTAACAGCATTTTAAGCTCGAGCATAACTGCATATTCGTGCTTGCATCTGTCACTGCAGAGGCAGGTGCAGGAAAGCTGTTCAATCTGTCCGTTGCGATAGGTGAAGTCCACCTCATAACACTCCGTTCCGTCAACGATTGCGTGACCCGTGTTGCCGTCAAGGCAAAGGTATGAGATTTTGCTCTTATCAAAGTATTCAAGACCGCGCTGTGCGATGTGAGAGGGGATTTTCATTTTACTTAAATCGTCAAGAGGAAAGGCTTCTCCGCCGATGCCTGTTACAAAGTCCTCATCACAACAGGGTTTAAACCACGACAGCACCTTTTTATAGGGTAGTGCTTCGGGGTCAAAAGTAACAATATTATGGGGAAGAAAGTGGAAGTCCCCTGACACGCTTTTATCAATTTTTTCAATTACACGCTTGTAATCCGAGAGTTTGATTTTAAAATCATAGTTAATGGACTGAATTACACCACGAATTCCCTCAAGCTTGCCTTCAACATAAACCCAATCACCTTTCTCAAGATTAAACATATCGTTGTAGTAAGAGTATGAGCAGTTTCTTTTTGGAAAATATACCTCAACTATTGAACGCTGGGCATTTGTAAAACGGTCGTCTTTTTTTGTAGATAATGTTCGACATAACCCCGACCTCCTTTCTATAATATCAGTATAGCACAAGGAGTGGGTGATAAAACGGACACCTGTTTATATGATTATATCATATAAAAAACAGAATAGCAATAAAAAAAGAAATCTGCATTGCAGATTTCTTTTTATGTTACATACTTTCAACTACTTCGATACCAAGCAATAATAATGCTGACTTAATGACTGAACAGGTAACGTCAACAATTGCAAGACGCGCCTTTTTAGTTTCTGCATCCACATCGTCACGCATAATGGGGTTAGTGTTGTAGAACTTGTTAAATGCCTTAACAAGCGATGTTACATAACGGTTTACATAGAAAGGCTCATTCTTGTCTGCCGCATCCTTAACAGCATCGCCAAAACCGTTTATAAGCTTAACCAATGTATATGCATCATCTGTTGCAGCAAGGCTGAAATCAGCGTTGGAATAGTCAATATCATTTGCTTTTCTTAAAATGCTCTTGCCTCGTGCATAGCCATACATACAGTAGGGAGCACTCTCGCCGTCAAAGTCAAGCATTGTATCCCAGGAGAAGATAATGTCCTTCTCGCGTGAGTTCTTTAAGAATGTATAAAGGATTGCACCGATACCGATTTTCTTTGATACGTCATCAATGTCGTCTACCTGTGAGCCGTTATTCTCAATGATTGAACGGGTTTTTTCGATTGATTCGTTTAATACGTCCTCAAGGAATACAACATCGCCGTGACGTGTTGACATATTTTTGCCGGGAAGCTTTACAAGACCAAAGCCAACGTGACAACAATCCTTACTCCACTCCCAGCCGGCTCTGTTCATTGTTTCAAATATCTGCTTGAAATGCAACGACTGGGGAAGTCCCACAACGTAAATATTCTTGTGGAAATTATACGTTCTGTGACGGTACAGTGCCGCTGCAATATCTCGGGTTGCATAGATTGTAGTACCGTCAGACTTAAGAATAATACACGGAGGCATATTCATATCCGACAAATCAACCACCTGTGCACCCTCACTCTCGGTTAAAATGCCTGCATTGCGGAGCATATCCACAACCTCGTCCATCTTATCTGAATAGAATGCCTCACCGTTAAATGAATCAAATGAAACGCCAAGCTTGTCATATACACGCTTGAACTCAACAAGGCTCTGTTCTCTGAAATATTTCCATAGCTCTGTGGTTTCAGGGTCACCGTCCTCAAGCTTTTTGAAATATGCACGTGCTTCATCTTCAAGCTCGGGGTGGTTTTCTGCTTCCTCGTGGAACTTTACATAGATTTTCAAAAGCTCGTTAATGGGGTCCTTCTCAATAGTTTTGGGGTCACCCCAGCGCTTATATGCACTTATAAGTTTACCAAACTGTGTACCCCAGTCACCCAAATGGTTAAGTGACTCAACGTCGTAGCCTAAAAATTTATAAATTCTTGCAAGTGAGTTACCGACTGCGGTTGAGAAAAGGTGTCCGATATGGAAAGGCTTTGCAATGTTGGGAGATGAATACTCAACAAGCACCTTCTTGCCGTTGCCCATATCTGACTTTCCCCAATTTTCACCTGCGGTTTTTGCACTGTTTACGGTGCTTGTAATAAAAGCAGTACGGTTATAGAAAAAGTTAAGGTAACCGCCAACGGCATCAACCTTTTCGATAAGCTCGTCGGAATCAAACTCCGCTTTAAGCTCCTGGGCAATTATTGGGGGAGCTTTACGCATAACCTTTGCTAACGGGAAGCAAGGGAATGCTAAATCTCCAAGCTTCTCATCAGGGGGAGTTTCTACCGCTTTTGCTACGGCATCATATTCCAGGTTTGTGATACCTACAATCTTGTTAATTATATGTTCTTTAAAATCCATTATTTGCCTCACTGAATTAGTTGTATAGGGGGTGCTTGTCACAAAGTGCTTTGACTCTTGTGCGTACCTCTTCGCAGTTGCCCTCAAAATCCTTGATTGTAAGAGCAATAAGCTTACCTACTTCTATCATATCGTCTTCTTTAAAGCCTCTTGATGTTGACGCGGGAGTACCGATTCTGATTCCGCTTGTAATAAAGGGACTCTTTGTGTCAAAGGGAATAGCATTCTTGTTTACAGTAATTCCTACCTCGTCAAGCATCTTTTCAGCTTCTTTACCCGTAACACCTGTGTCTGTCAAATCAACCAACATTAAGTGGTTGTCCGTTCCGCCTGAAACAAGCTTTAATCCCTCTGCTGTAAGCTGATTTGCAAGAGCCTGTGCATTCTTTGCAACCTGCTCCTGATATGCCTTGAACTCAGGCTTTAGAGCCTCGCCGAAACATACTGCCTTTGCAGTAATTGTGTGCATAAGAGGACCGCCCTGAATTCCGGTGAATATTGACTTATTGAATGCTTTTGCAAGCTCCTCGTCATTTGTAAGAATAAGCCCGCCACGGGGACCTTTTAATGTCTTGTGAGTTGTGGTTGTAACAACGTGTGCGTGCTCCATAGGTGACGGATGAACACCTGCGGCAACAAGGCCTGCAATGTGTGCCATATCAACCATTAAGTATGCACCGACCTCGTCTGCAATCTCACGGAACTTGGCAAAGTCGATTACTCTCGGGTATGCTGAAGCACCTGCAAGAATAAGCTTGGGCTTGCACTCAAGAGCAAGACGGCGTACCTCGTCATAATCAATTGTGTTTGTATCCTCTGTAACACCGTAGGGAACGATGTTAAAGTACTTACCTGACATATTAACGGGTGAGCCGTGGCTCAAATGTCCGCCGTGGGCAAGGCTCATTGACAACACTGTGTCACCGGGGGTAAGCAGTGCAAAGAATACTGCCATATTTGCCTGTGCACCTGAATGGGGCTGTACGTTTGCGTAGCCTGCACCGAACAATTCCTTTGCACGTTCAATTGCAATGTTCTCAACTACGTCAACGTGCTCACATCCGCCATAGTAACGCTTGCCGGGATAGCCTTCAGCGTATTTATTTGTAAGGGG
>JAZNVD010000254.1:0-5692 GCA_045592645.1 Candidatus Ornithomonoglobus sp.
GGCAGTTATTCCCAAACTTAAAGGTGGAGAAAAAACGGTTGAAGGATATGAAACACAGAAAGCAGAGCTGCGTTCAATTTCTCGTACTGTTGAGGGTTCATCCGTCCTTGAGGCAAACGATACATATAATGTGACGGCACTTGTAACAGGTGAAATTCTGAGTGATACCTTTAACGAAGGAGATGTTGTTAAAAAGGATACGGTTTTATATACTATTGATTCTGCAGATGCCAAAACAAAGGTAACCCAGGCAGAAAACTCCCTGAAGAAGGCGAGAACAGGACTTAAAACGGCACAGGAAAATTACGATAACCTGACAGTTGTGTCCGACAGAACAGGTACTGTAACAGAAATGCTCGTTAAGGTAGGGGATAATGTATCCAACGGCACAAAGCTTGCAAAAGTGGATAACACATCAAAGCTTAAAATACAGATTCCATTTAATGAAGCAGACTCAGGAAGCATAAAAATGGGTGACACGGCAAAGCTTACTATGGCGGCATCTTATGATACACTTACGGGCACTGTAACCAGCATTGCATCGGCAACCTCCACAACACAGGCACATTCAATTGTAAGATATGTAACAGTAACAGTAACAAATCCGGGTGCATTGACAGCGGGTGAGAAAGCCTCGGCGGTAATAAACAATGTTGCCTGCAGTGACCTGGGCGTATTTGAGTATGTTGAAAGCGGGTATATAACTGCTAAGAGCAGCGGTGAAATAACATCACTTTACATAGATAAGAACGACTATATTTCCAAAGGCTCTACGGTGGGATATTTAGACTCCGATAATGTAAAAACAAGTCTTGACAATGCAGAAATTGATGTTGAGAATGCGGAGATGAACCTTGATGAGGCAAATGATACTTTAGAAAATTATACTATAAAAGCACCTATTGACGGTACAATTATAACAAAAAATAAAAAAGCAGGAGAGAAGCTTGAGCAGGGAAATGCAAACTCCGAGCCTATGGCAATTATTTATGATATGTCGGTTTTAAAGATAAATCTGACCATTGACGAGTCAGAAATTCACGACATAAAAGTCGGTCAGGCGGTAAGTGTAACAGCTGATGCAGTAAGGGGATTGTTTAAGGGCGAGATTACAAAAGTTGGTATTGACGGTACTTCTCAAAACGGTGTAACAACATACCCTGTTGAGATTACAATTGCAGAATATGGAGAATTGTTACCGGGTATGAATGTTGATTGTACTATTAAAGTTGAGGCAACCGATGAGGTCGTGACAGTACCTGTCAGTGCGATTCAGCGTGGCAATACGGTTTATGTTGAGGGTGAAAAAACAAATGAACAGGATAAGGCACCCGAAGGCTTCCGCACGGTATCGGTTGAGACAGGTATTACCGATGGTGAGTATATTGAAATCAAGTCAGGCATCAACGCAGGTGATACAGTAATACTATCAGCTACACCAACAGGAAATGAAGCTGTAGGAGCTGAAGAAACTATGCAGGGCTTTGGCCCCATGGGTGGCGGTATGCCTGCCGGAGGTATGGGTTCTATGGGCGGCATGCCTGCGGGCGGTATACGTCCCGGTGGCAGTATGCCCAGATAAGGAGTCATATTATGTCACATTTAGTTGAACTTCAGGATATTTATAAAATTTACCAAATGGGTGACACGGAGGTCCGTGCATTAGACGGTATAAGCCTTAAAATTGACAAAGGAGAGTTTGTGGCAATTGTCGGTGCATCAGGTTCAGGTAAGTCAACCTGTATGAATATTATCGGTTGTCTTGATGTGCCTACGAAAGGAATATATAAGCTTAATGGCAGAGAGATAAACAACTATTCCTCCGACGAACTTGCAGAGGTAAGAAATAAAATGCTGGGATTTATATTTCAGCAATACAATCTGATACCCAAGCTTACCGTTATTGAAAACGTACAGCTTCCGTTACTTTATGCAGGGCTTTCCGAGAGAGAACAGAGAGACCGTGCAATGGTCGCATTAGGGCGTGTAGGCCTTGCTGACAAAGCAAAGAATCTGCCCTCACAGCTATCGGGAGGTCAACAACAAAGAGTATCAATTGCCCGTGCGTTGGCGGGGAACCCGTCAGTAATTCTTGCCGATGAGCCTACAGGTGCACTTGATTCGAGAACGGGTAAAGAAGTAATGGAGTTTTTGCAGAAGCTTAACCGTGAGGGAAATACCATTATCCTGATTACTCATGATAACTCTATAGCTGCACGTGCTTCAAGGGTAGTGCGTATTACCGACGGATGTATTGTATATGACGGCCCTGTTGAGGGTGATAAGCTTGTATGGGAGCAGGCAACGGCAGGTAAAGATGAGGAGGGGTCAGAGTAATGAAACTTTCAAAAAGCTTTACAATGGCAATACACAGTATTATTAACAACAAAGTGCGGTCACTACTTACAATGTTGGGTATAATTATAGGTATTGCAGCAGTTATCATCCTTGTGTCTGTTATGAACGGACTTACATCAGAGATAGAAAGTGTGTTTGCAGAATTCGGAACAACCTCACTTAATACTTCGGTAGAAAGCAGGGGGAATAAAAAGGTTACAACAGAGGAAATGTATGAGTTTTGTGACAGCAACCCTGACTTATATAGCGGCGTTTCACCAAAAGTGAGTGTGTCGGGACAGTTTAAATCAACCTCGTCAGGCGATGATACAATAAGAGTAAGTGCAACAGGAGTGTCGGAGGATTATTATGATATACAAAAGCTTGAGCTCAGCTTTGGCAGATTTATATCGTACATAGACTGTGAGAATGTATCAAATGTTGCAGTTATCGGCTCATATCAGGCTCTGGAATACTTTGGAACATCATCAGGGGCAATTGGTAAGACTGTTCGTCTTAACGGCAATCCATACACAGTAATAGGAGTACTTGAGGAAGAGGTTAATTCAACGCAATCTTCGAGTGATAATGCAATGTATATCCCATATACAACCGCACTTAAGGAAAATAACACCAATGCAGTAAACTTATTTGTTGTAAATGCCGCATCGGATGAAATAGTGGAGACAGCAAAAGAGAAACTCGAAAGCTATCTTCTCAATGAGATAGGGGACGATGAATATTACAACGTATCATCATTCCAGACAATTATTGACGCTATGCTTGAAATGATGAGTAAGGTTGAGATGGTGCTTGTGGCAATAGCAGGAATTTCTCTCTTGGTTGGCGGTATTGGTATTATGAACATTATGCTTGTGTCGGTAAGTGAACGTACAAGAGAGATTGGCATAAGGAAATCCCTCGGGGCAAAGCATAAACATATAATGAGTCAGTTCGTTATGGAATCAGGCGTGGTAAGTTGTATAGGCGGAATAATCGGTATCATAATCGGTGCAACATTTTCGTTCCTTGCAGGAAGTGCATTGGGAATGGAGGTGTCACCGTCTATGAATGCAGTCGTGCTTGCCTTTAGTGTATCGGTGGCAATAGGAGTTATATTCGGGCTTCTGCCTGCAAGAAAAGCGGCACGCTTAAACCCCATAGACGCATTGCGTAACGAATAAAGAAAGGGACAAAAATCATGAAAAGAATATTAGGAGTATTGCTTGCAGTGTGTATGCTGGCTATGACCGTTTCAATTCCAACTTATGCCGCAGAGGCAACCTGGGAGAGGGATGAGGACATAACGGCACTTTTGTCAGCCCTTGATATTATGGTGGGTGATGATGGCGGTGATTTTATGCTTGATGCACCTGTTACACGTGCACAGATGGCAAAGATAGCCGTTGCATCTTCAAGTTACAAAAACACTGTTGCTGTGGGTATTCAGTTTTCGCCCTTTTCTGATGTAAGGGGAACGTACTGGGGTGCACCATATATTCGTGCAGCTGTATCGGCAGGTATTGTAGAAGGCTATATTGACGGAACATTCCGTCCCGACGGTCAGGTTACATTAGAAGAAGCTGTAACAATGATGCTTCGTGTATTGGGATACACGGCAGATGATTTTGGCGCGTCATATCCTTATGGACAGATTGGAATGGCAAATTCCCTTAAAATGACAGAGGGAATAAATGCTGTTATAGGTGATGCCCTTACACGCCGTGAGGTAGCAAGACTTGTATGTAACACGTTGCAGGCGAAGTCAAAGATAACTAATCAGGCCCTGCTTGCAATTCATAACTGTACAATTATGGAGGATGTTACAATAATTGCGTCAAGTGTTGACGACAATACCCTTGCGGGCAATGAGATTTCAACATCATCAGGGACATACAGGATTGAGTCCACATTTAACGATAATTATGTAGGCTGTCGAGGTGATATGGTTGTGCGTGACGGAAAGTATTGCATTGCGTTCTCATCAGACACTGATATGACAACGGGTAAGTATGTTATTTATTCGACACTTAATGATGCAATTCTGTGCTATCCCGAAGGTAATAACACAACTTTAAAGCAGTTTACTATAAGCAGTAGTGTTAAGTGCTACAAGGATTCAGTAGCGTATTCATATTCAACTCTCCGTCCCCAGATGGAAATGGGTGACACGGTGCGTATACGTTTCCGTGACAACGGTGAGATTGATTATATAAGCTACAGTGAGGGAAATCTTGAAGGACCGGTTAAGGTTACATCAGCAACGTGGTATAACAGTATGAATATAAATGATTCAACAAAAGTTATGCGTGACGGTAAGCAGGTAACACGTGAGAGTATTCAGCTGAATGATATTCTATACTACAGTGAAAATCTTAATATGGTAATGGCATACACCCAGAAGGTAACGGGTGTTTACCAGGATGCAATACCCTCAAAGGATAGTCCTAACTCTGTTGTCATTTCAGGTGTCACATATGAGGTTGAAGGTGCAGAGGCATTTTCAGCTCTGTCCTCGGGCGGTACAGTGAACATCGGAGATACTGTAACGGTGTTGCTTGGCCGTGACGGCGAGAAAATAGCAGGTGTAGTAACGGGTGAGCACATTGATTCTGTTGTGGTGACAGGCTATGTTTTAAACTCTGGTAAAAAGAATTTTACCAAAGGTGACGGCAGTACATATACAAGCTATTATGTTGAGGTGGTAACAGCTGACGGAACAGTTTATACATATCCCACAGCAGCAGATAAGAGCAGTAGTGTAAACAAGGTTGTAAATGTTACTTTAAAAGACGGGGTGGCAACTGTGGGTACGGCAACGGCACCAGGATTTAGCGGTGAGGCAAGCTACAGTGGTATGACCATTGGCACAAAGCCCGTGGCATCTGATGTGAGAATAATTGATATTGCCAAAACTGCAGGCTCTGCCACACCCATGTACACAAAAACGTATATGCAGAGAATTGACGGTATGAATTTAACGTCATCACAGGTAATGTACTATAACACCAATTCATCAGGCGAGATAAACGAGCTTATTTTGCAGAATGTAACGGGTGATGCGTTCAGTTACGGTATTGTGACAGGTACAGACAGTGTAGGTAATATTCTTATTGAAAAGGATAATGTTACATATATCGTGACAAATGTTAAAAATCTTGGCTTCGGTCAGGGTGTTAAGTTTATAGGTAAAGGCAATCAGCCTGAGTATGTGACACCTCTTAGGAGTATATCGGGAAAGGTAACAGAGATTACAGAGGGGTATGCAGTAATTGGTGGCAGGATTTATAAATATGGTGACAGTGTTGGGGTGTATAAGGTAACCAATATGGAGCATATGAAAATATCCGTAAAT
>JAZNVD010000255.1:0-2173 GCA_045592645.1 Candidatus Ornithomonoglobus sp.
ACAGGCGACGGGTACAATACCTTAATACCCACCTTTTCTGCCTCCGTAGTCATTTTCTCTCTTAATGCAGAATTTGACGCAACACCGCCTGCAATTACAACAGTATCGGAGTTCTTTCTCTTTGCACCCTCTAATGTATGACTTACAAGAGCATCCGTTACTGCATTCTGGAATGATGCCGCAATATCGGCTTTATTAAACTCCTCACCCTTCTGCTCAAGATTGTGAACATGGTTTATAACGGCAGTTTTCACACCGCTGAATGAAAAATCAAGGGAATTCTCACCCATTTTAACACGCGGGAACTCCACCGCATGCGGATTTCCCTCTTTTGCAAGGGCATCAATCTTCGGGCCTCCGGGGTATCCCAGTCCAAGCACTCTTGCAATCTTATCAAATGCCTCACCTGCCGCATCATCACGGGTCATACCCATAATCTCGTATTCCATATAGTCCTTTGCATAAACAATATGGCTGTGACCGCCTGATGCAACAAGACAGGTGAAAGGTGGCTCAAGGTCTTTATGCTCAACAAAGTTGGCACAGATATGCCCCTTTATGTGATGAACATTAACCAACGGCTTTTTCAGAGCATACGCCAAAGCCTTTGCAGTAGCGACACCAACTAAAAGTGCACCCACAAGGCCGGGACCGTATGTAACTGCAATAACATCAATATCGTCAAATGTAACGCCTGCCTTAAGAAGTGCCTCGTCAACAACCGCATTGACCGCCTCAATATGACAACGGGACGCAATCTCGGGAACAACTCCGCCATAGCGTTTATGTATATCAATCTGTGAGTTTATAACATTAGAAAGCACCTCCCGACCATTTTTAACAACTGCCGCCGCCGTTTCATCACACGAGCTTTCTATTCCTAAAACCAGTATATCTTCCATTACTTAAATGTCGCCTCCATAATAACGGCATTCTCACCGTCATAATATCCCTTACGTATACTTATTTCACAAAAACCGAATTTCTTATATAACGCCTGTGCCACGGTGTTACTCTTTCTCACCTCAAGCATCATTCTCTCACACCCGCGTGAGATTGCGCACTCCATCATTGCATCCATTATTTTTTTTGCAATTCCTTTGCCACGAAACTCGGGCACAACGGCAATACGCATAAGCTCTGCCGTTTCATATATACTCCATATTCCGCCATAGCCTGCAATTTCGCCCTTTTCTTCTGCCACAAAATAATCGGCATATTCCTTTTTTATCTCATCGGTAAACATCCCCTCATTCCATGCCTTTGTAAATGATTTCTCATCTGCGGCAAGCACCCCGGGAATGTCCTCCAATACCATTTTTCTTATATTCATTCTTCGTCCTTAACAGGCAGATTTTCTGCAATGTCTACCAATGCGTCATAAATCTCCTCTGCCGTTTCCTCGTATTCCTCCAGATCTCCGCCATAGGGATCAGAAATATCGCCCTCACCGTTGGCATATTCCAGAAGAGTATAAACCTTATCCTTTGCCATATTTTCAATAAGCATCTTATGAGCATCAGTCATAACAAGTATAACATCTGCCATTTCAATAAGCTCCTCCGTAAGGGGCTTCGTACGGTGCAATGATAAATCAATATCATACTTTTTCATTGCAAGAACAGCATTATCTGCAGCACATTCCCCAATTAAGGCAAAAACGCCTGCGCTGTCTACCAGTATATCCAAATCGTTCTTAACTGCAATATCTGCCATCATTGCCGCCGCCATAGCACTTCGGCACGTGTTCCCCGTACATACGAATAAAATCTTTTTCATTTATCTCTCTCCGTTATACATATATAACCTTCTGTCCTGCCGACTTGTAAAGTCTGTTCTTTATTGCAAGACCGAAACCGTCACGACTTTCAAACTCTGCAAAAACAACTTCCACTCCAAGTCTGTCAAACTCTCTTAAATGAGCAAAAAGTCTGTTTGCATACTCCTCGTTTGTTATGCCCCCCGACAGGATAACTGCACTGTCATAGGCATTTTCTGACATTGTAAGCACACCGCAAACCTTATGTGTGTTCTCCTTTAAAAGCACGTCTATCTTCTTTTTAACGGCTTTCATATCACCCTCGACAACTGTTACATCTGCCTCTGGGGAATAGTGCTTATACTTCATGCCTGGGCAAAGCGGCTTCTCGTCAGCACCCACAGACTGAAGAAT
>JAZNVD010000256.1:0-3535 GCA_045592645.1 Candidatus Ornithomonoglobus sp.
CGTCATTATGCCGTCACAATAACCCATATCCTGAATACGGTAGATATAGGGTCTTATATCGGAATCTTTTATTTCGCTTTTGGTTTTCTTGGGAACTGTAAGCTCATCAAAGTCTAAAAGGCTCTCTGCATTGCAAGGTGCAGAACATTCAATCTCTGTTATGTACTCTGCCATATTGATTTTCGTTAAATCAATCTCCTTGCCCTCAACACGCTTCACCTTGTAAATACTAAACCCCGGTGGCATTGATAAGTTCAGCTCATTTGATATTTCCTTATCAGTCATATCAGTAATGAGTCCCACCTTCATATACTCACTCTCTGATGTTACCGCAACAGGCAGAGGTTGAGCAATTGTCATTACGGGGTGCGGATTAAAGCCCTGGGAAAATTCAAAGTTCAGCTTTGAACGTCTTACGGCTCTGTGAAAACAACGGACAAAGTCAAGGTGTGAGATAAACTTCACCCTCTCGTCCCTGCCGTATTTAACTATATATTTAGCCATTTGCCCCACCTCGTTTCTCGGTACATACACCCGTCTTAAAACGTGCTATACCGCAGTTGGAACATTCCTGTCTGCAGTGGGGTGTTGTGGTTTCATTCTTTGCCTTTTCCATTTCACGGATAAAGAACTCCTTTGTAACTCCCACATCAATGTGGTCCCAGGGTAAAACCTCCTCATAGGAACGTTCACGTGATGTGTAGAAGTCCGGGTCAACTCCGCAAAGGTCAAAGGCTTCCATCCACTTGTCAAAGTCAAAGAAATCACCCCAGGCATCGAACTTACAACCAAGCTCTACTGCCTTTAAAATTACGGGTAACAGACGTCTGTCGCCACGGGCAAATATACCCTCCAGGTAGCTTGTCTGATTGTCGTGGTATGTGTATCTTATCCTCTTTGAGGGAATTGAATCCTTTATAAGCTTCTGCTTTCTTATAAGCTCATCACGGGAGTTCATTGCAACCCACTGAAACGCCGTAAAGGGCTTGGGCACAAATGATGATGTACTGACGGTAATATTGATGTTCTTTGCCCTCTCCTCTTTGGGAATTTCAAAGTATACATCAAGTACCTTTCCTGCAAGGTCGGCAATACCGACAACGTCTGTATCCGTTTCTGTAGGCAGACCTATCATAAAATAAAGCTTTACATTAGTCCAACCGCCACGGAACAGAAGTCCCGTTGATTTTATTATGTTATCCTCTGTAATGTTCTTGTTAATAACATCACGGAGTCTTTGTGTTCCTGCCTCGGGTGCAAAGGTAATGCCTGATTTTCTAACCTTCTGCACCTTTTCCATAAGCTCTAATGAGAAATTGTCAATTCGAAGTGACGGCAGTGAAAGACCAATCTTTTTCTCCTCCGTCATATTAATAAGACCGTCTGTAAGCTTGGGAAGACCTGTGAAATCACTTGTAGACAGTGATGACAAAGAAATCTCATCAAAACCGCTGCAACTTAAAAGACTGTCTGCAAGTCCCAGCAAGGTTTCAGGCTCTCTCTCACGCAAGGGTCTGTAAATATACCCTGCCTGACAAAATCTGCAACCACGCAGACATCCACGCATAACCTCAAGCATAACTCTGTCGTGAACAACATCACCGTAGGGTACAATAATTGTATCGGGTGCATAGGTTGTGTCAAAGTTATCAACAATCCGCTTTCTTATGCTCTTTGGTGCATTGGGGTTATTGGGAGTAATTGATTTTATTGTCCCGTCATCGTTATATTCCACATCATAAAATGAGGGGACATATATTCCCTCAATGTGGCATAGCTTTTCTAAAAGCTCGGTCTTGGACTTCTTGCCGTCACGCTTCCATTCCTTTAAGACGTCCATAAACTCGTGTACCTGCTCCTCGCCCTCGCCCAGCATAAAGAAGTCAAAAACTCCTGCTATGGGCTCGGCATTATATGCACAGGGTCCGCCACCGTATACAATGGGATACTCCTCACCACGGTCCTTTGCCAATACGGGGATATTGGCAAGGTCAAGCATATTTATTATATTTGAGTATGATAATTCATACTGCAAGGTAAAACCTAAAACATCAAAGTTGGTTACGCTGTCCCCTGTTTCCACTGCAAAAAGGGGCATATTGTGCTCACGCATTTCCTTTTCCATATCATCCCACGGTGCAAAAACCCGTTCACAGTATGTGTCGGGACGGTTGTTTAAGGTGTGATATAAAATTTTAAGACCCAGGTGGGACATAGCTATCTCATACACGTCAGGAAAACAGAACCCAAAACGCATTTCTACCGTTTTGGGGTCTTTCATAACCGCGTTAAGCTCACCGCCCGTGTATCGGGTGGGTTTCGTAACCCTTGATAAGATTTTATCTTTAAGTGTAATCATTATTCTGCAATTTCCTTTTCTTTTGTAAATAGGGCTGAAATTCTGTCAACAAGCTCGGGGGCGTAGTCAATAAGCTTCTCAACTGCACCTGAATTTCCTGATGTTGAAACAAATCTCACGCTTCCCGTCTTTGAGATTACCAGAAATCCCTCGGGCTTTACCGTTGCACCTGCACCGACACCGCCGCCGAAAAGGTTGTTGTTTAAGTGGTCTGTTTCCTTGAACTCACAACCGCCGCCGCCAACGCCCATTGATACCTTTGCAACGGGGATAATCATTGTACCGTCGGGGGTTGTTACAGTTTCACCAAGTATGCTCTCTGATGTGAACATTCCGTCAAGGGAGTTTATTGTGCTTTCGATTAGTTCTTTAATTGGATTTGCCATTGTTCTTTTCCTTTCTTATAACAGGTATGGCTCTTACAATGGCAATCACTGCCAGTGCAAGAATATGATATATATTCGTTCTTATTATGCTCTCAAATTCAATAAAAATCACTTCATTGTCAAAGTCAGGCTTGAAATCAATATCTATTCCCTGTACCTTGACCACTTTATCAACAGCACCCAATGAGTTATATAAAACTCCCGACAGAGCACCGTATGCCACAGCGGTTGTGGCGGCATCCTCAAGACCTATAACGCCTTTGAAGTGCAGTTTTGTGATTTTTATAAGATGCTTTACAATATAGGACACAACCGATACAATAAGCCTTTTAACGTGGCTTCGTCTTTGCCACAGCTGTTTTACCATTGGCTTTTTGTCCTTTTTGGGCTTGTCCGCCGTTTCTCCGTCAGTCTTTGGTGGTTTTGGCTTTTCCTTTTTTCTCTTGTCGGAGTTAAAGACGGTTATTACACCGTACTTCCCATAAAAATGTGACTTGAAATTCTTGTCCTCAAGCTTAAGATATACCCTCACACTTATGGGTATTAAAAGTATTATACCAATGACTGCCAGCACTACAATCAATGTGAGCATTCCTTACTCCTCTAATTCTTCAGCTTCCTCAATTACCATCTGCTCGCCCGTTTCCATAAGCTCGGGCATATTCTTGAAATTGATAGGCGGTAAATCTTTTGGTGTGCGTAAACCGAAACAACGCAGGAAGGTGTCGGTAGTCTTGTATAAAACGGGACGTCCGGGGGCGTCAAGTCTGCCCGCCTCGTCAATTAGTCC
>JAZNVD010000257.1:0-7921 GCA_045592645.1 Candidatus Ornithomonoglobus sp.
TGCAACAAACGTCTTATCCCTACCATTCCGCAGTTAAGATGGAATTTACTCTCTTCCATCAGGGTTTTAAGTTGTTGTTTTAAGGGGGTCAGGTCGTTATAAATATCATAATATATAAGCATCGCAACGGAGCACTGTTCATTTATTGTGCAATATCCGTCATTATCAATATACTTTTCAATTATGAACAGCCGCAGCTCTTGAGCCCTTTTCCCATATTCTTTTTCTTTACCATTATGGGAAAGCTTTGCGGAAAGTGCCGTGATTTTCAGGAAAGAATACATCAGCACAGCATTTATAAAACCGACCTCAACACGACCTATCCCTCCGGGTGCGGCCCAGTCATCTAACCCAAAATCAACCAATCCGTTTTCATTCTTCCTTGTATCAAGATAATTTAAATATCTTTTGAAGTACTCAAAGCTCTCCTTAAGCGGTTTGCCGTTTCCTGTATGGAGATATACCCTGTACGGAATCTCAAAAAGAATACCATCTGAAACGGGGCCATTACCCCAATGATATCCCCAACCGGCAGTGGGAATAATTCCCGGGAGCTCGCCGTTTTCCTTCATAGCATCCTTTATATCCTGATGCCATTTTGTAAGCAACCTCTCCGTTTCAAAATTTGTAAGCATCTGTTCACACGAACTTTGTGCATCGTTTGCCCAGCCAAGTTTTTCACGGGTAGGGCAATCGGTAAGCATATAGAACATATTTGAATAACTCGACATTATGCCACAGTTAAAAAGCTTATTGATATACTCATCCGAACACCTGAACTCCGTACGTCGTTCTACATCCTGATGCACGAATACTGCTGATATGTCAAGCTTATCACAATAAGTAACCCCACTTACTTCTATGTAGCGGAAACCGTGGTATGCAAACCTTGGCGACCATACGGTTTCTTTCCCCGAAGAGATGAACTTGTCAGTCTGAAACCCTGAATCAAGGTAATATTTATCCATACCATAATAGGCAGGTCTTCCATCCTCTCCTACACACTCACAGTAACGGAGAGTTATCTCATCACCTTTGTTTCCTTTAATCTTAAGGCGGACATATCCTGACATATTCTGTCCAAAATCATACACGCAGGTGGTATCGCTTATTTTTGTGACTTTAACAGGCCTGTATATTTTCTTTTCTCTTAAAGGCTCACACTCACATTTTCTGAATACACCTGATGGCGGTGCGTCGTCATTAACGGCATATCCCCAGCTACTGTCATCAAAATCAGAGCATATCCAATCCTCTCCGAAGATATTTGCATTGTAATATTCACCCATGCGAAGCTGATTAAAATACACGGGGCCTTGGGGATTGCATTTCCACGAACTGTCACTTTTAACAGCAATATCCCCGTCTGCTTCAATCTCCAATATGAACTTCGGATTATCTCTCCAGCTTGCCTCGTGGAATTTCCAGCCTGTGGGGATTGATTCATTATAAAATCCATTACCGCATATTACCGCAATGGTATTCTCGCCCTGACAGAGAAGATTAGATACATCGTACTCGTTATACCACAAGGTTTTATTGTAATCACTTACAGGGGCAATAAACAAATCTTCCGTTACTTTTTTGCCATTTATATAATAATAGGCATAGCCAAGTCCGCACACGGACATCTTTGCGCTTTCGAAGTTATTTATTATGAACTTTTTCCTGAACAGCGGTGCGACGTTCCTGTCATCGAACTCTCTGCAAAAGGGTATGTCCGACTTTATAAAGCTTGCATTTTTAAAAACCATTTTTCTCCTCATTAAAGTTAATTAAATATTCTTCTAATTTTTCTGCTACTCTTCTGTAACCATTATCATTAAGATGCACATCATCCGAATAATAGTATGCCTTATCTTCCTCCACATTCACATCCATACCTGATTGTGAATGTAAATCAAACACGGGGATTGAATAATAATCACAAACCTCATTAATTGCTGAAAGGTATTCACTAAAATAGTGACCTTTGTTTATATGCGCATTTTCGGGAGCTGATTCAGCAAGAAACCGAACAGGCGTCATAAAAATTATGACTGCATCAGGATACTTCTTTTTTAATTTTGAAAGCAAAATATGCATAGCACCATAAAAGGTGTATTCAGTGCAATCCTCAAAACAACCAAGCTCTGCATCTCCATGCATATAATCGTTTATACCGCCACAGACAACGACACAATCAACGTCATCACGCATTTCATTAATCCTTGAAACAAAATCTCTGTCCCATTCTACACAGCCCATAAACGGCACTGTCTGGCGTGCAATACGTGTTCCACTCACACCATAGTTTAAGGCTTCTTTTAATCCCGCGTTCCTTTCTAAAACACACGGATAGCAGTTCTCCGAAGACGATGCTCCGACGCCCTCGGTAATACTGTCACCCAAAAATGCTATTGTTAAATTTTTTAAATCCATATCTAATTATCCCTTGTTCTATCAGTTGTTAAAAATGGTTTCCACCAGAGAATACGCAAACAACCTGTTCATTTCTCTTGTGGGATGATTAATCTTGTTTGAAAGCAGTTCGGTGGTATTAATGCCCAGCTGGTTTAATGTTTTCCATTTCTTGTAACAATCGCAAACAATTATATTTTTTTCCTTGCATAGCTTAACCGCAGAATCAATATAAAAATCAAGAACCCCATCATTCTGATAATTACACCATCTTTGGGCAATGTCTTTCATTAGTGCATCAGTTACATGAGGGCTCACTTCTGTACAAGCCATATTAGGCGTCATAAATATAACTTCTGACCCGTTTGCTATCAATTTATCGAATATATCAGATAAAGCATCAATATAATCTTTTACCTTCTCTCTTCCAAAGCTCGAATCGTTAAGTCCAAAGCAAACCACCGTTAAGTCAGGATTATGCTTCAGTACAGATTCGTTCATCCTTTCCAGAGAAAATGGTGCCGTTGCTCCGCTTATCCCTGCGTTTATAATATTCACAGGGACATTAGGACACAACACCTCAAAAATCTCTGCAAAATACTTATGATAAGCAGAACTTTTGTCAAACACCGTTTCGATGCTGTTCTCGTCCTTTTTGTAAATTTCAAAACACCCCTGGGTAACACTGTCGCCCAAAAAAGCAACAGTCACTCCCGGTTGACGATTGTCATTTTGTTTTTTTACTATTTTTTCTACAATCTGCATATTACACCTCTTGATTATATGTGAAAATTATGTTATTATGTAACTACATTCTACCAAAACCACGCATAAATACAAGGGGAAAATGAGTATATAATATGGAGATTTGAGTATGAATATACAAAATATAAAGCTTTGCGAAAAGGCAAATGAAACAATATTAACACTACTCACATATGGGCACGCAAAAATATCACCAACCTGGAAAGGCGAATCCCTGAATACAACATTTTCGTATCTCTACTATGTTCACAAAGGACACAGCACTATCCATTCCGGGAACAGTACCACCGAGCTTGTAGCAGGAAACTGGTATCTGATACCTTCCGGTTATAACTTCAAATATTGGTGCGAAGATTATATGGAGCATATATATTTTCATATACAGCTTTCAGGTGCAGATAAGCTGGATTTATTACGTCACATAAAAGAGCCACTGGTAATGCCTGCACAGTCCATTCCGGACGTTTTGTTTAAGTGCGTCAGGAATATTTATGATACGTTAAGTATATTAAAGGTAAAAAACTATATATATGAAATCATTGTAAGAATTTTAACAGAGAATAATATATCTATAGAGCAACCCTCCCATTCGGAATGTGTTCTTAATGCAATTAATTATATTTCAACTCACCTCTCTGCAGGTCTTACCACAAGTGAAATTGCAGAAAATTCTTTTGTTTCCAAGAGCAAATTGACAAAGCAATTCAGGAAAGAATTATCAATGTCTATACAGGAGTATCTTTATAATATTCTTCTATCCGAAGCCTCTCATCTTATTCTCAACACCCATCTTTCTTTTGCTGAAATCAGCGAACGGCTGGGTTTTTCGGATCAATTTTATTTTTCACGAAAATTCAAAGAAAAGTATGGGGTTTCTCCACGAAAATACAAAAGTCAGTTTCCCCTGTCCACATAAAAAAGCACTTGCATCTGCAAGTGCTTTTTCCTATTACGCCATAATGTTTCCTTCTTCTGAAATATTTTCAGGCTTAAATCTTTGTATCTTATGAGTCGTTGTCTTTTCAAAAGGACGTACTCTTATACTGAACTTTGTTATACGCTTGTAGCCCTGTGTAAGCTCGTTTGCCTTGTCAACCTCGCCCTTAATCAGTGTAATCAATTGCTCCTGTGTATAACCTTCACCAAGTTCTGCCTCAACTTCGGGGTAGTTTGGCATAATCTGTGCAGAAATAAGCACATCATCGCCCTTTTCTTTGCCTTGAACCAGACTATCCTCAACAAAACGGCTTCTGCCAAGATATGTTTCGATTTCCTCGGGGAATACGTTCTTACCGTTCTTGGTAATAATGACATTCTTCATTCTGCCTGTCAGGTGCAGGAAGCTGTCCTTGTCAAGATAACCTAAATCACCTGTATGATACCAACCGTCAACAATTGCCTCGGCTGTCAGTTCAGGTGCCTCATAGTATCCCATCATTACGTTGCCACCCTTGATAAGCACCTCACCTATGCCCTCTTCATTGGGATTGTCAATCTTAATCTCTACTCCCGGCAAGGGCAAGCCTGCTGCTGCATCCTTAAAGTAAATATCACGGTTAAGGGCACCAATAGGAGCACATTCTGTCAGACCGTAACCCTGAATAAGCTGGATACCGATTGAACGGAATCCCTCTGCTACCTTGGGGTCAATTGCCGCCGCACCACTGATAAATGTACGAATGTTTCCACCAAAATTATCATGGATTTGTTTGAACAACTTTCTTCTTACATCAACACCAACAGCACCTGCAACCTTGGCAAGCTTCATTCCAAGGTTAACCTTTTTACGCATACCATTCTTATCAATGGTCTTGTTAATAGTTCTCCACATTTTCTCAAACATCAAAGGAACACCAAGAACCATAGTTGCCTTTGTTTCCTTTAAATTCTGGACAATGTACTTAAGTCCCTCACAGTGGGCAACTGTACAACCCTTGTATATGGGACACAGGAAACCGCAAGTACATTCATAAGTATGGTGAATGGGAAGCACTGACAGGAATATATCCTCAGGGTATAGCTGGAACATTGTAACCATTGCCATAAGGTTGGTACAAATAGTTCTGTGGTTATGCATTACACCCTTTGCCATGCCTGTTGTACCTGATGTAAACAGTAAAATTTGCATTTCCTCGGGGTCAATCACGGCATCAAGATAATTGCGGTTGCCCTCTTTAAGCAATCTCTTACCGTCCTCAATAAGTACATCAAGCTCCTCACCCATTGAAATCTTGTAATCTACTTTAGTATCCTTATCTATTGTCTTAACCTTCGGTGAATGAATAATCATCTTAACATTTGCGATATTTATAAGGTTATCAATCTCCTCCCTGGGAAGCTCCTTATCAAGGGGAACAATTACACCAACACCGCAGACAACTGCAAGATATGTTACAGCCCACGAATATGACGCCTCACCTATAACTGCAATCTTCTCGCCCTTAAGGCCCATATCAACAAGCTTTGTGCCAAGAGCATTTATGTCCGCCATATACTGCATATAAGTTACAGGCTCGTACTTTCCGTTCTTCTTTACCAGAAAAGCATTTCTCTCTGCAAACATCTCACTGCTTTTACGAATCATATCACGCAAATCAGTAATTTCGTGTGTTTCGTACAGGGGCTTTTTATAAATTCCATTTCCCATATCTTTTGGTTTCCTTTCGTTAATTATACTATATATAGTATATATTATTTTACTGCAAATGTCAATTTATTTTACAGATTATTCTCTCATCAATTATAATTTTACAATATTTTCACAATATTTGAAAAGGAGTCGCGCTGCGACTCCTTTTCTTATTTTTTCTCAACGGATATAATTCTTCCTGACGTATGAACATATTTAGTAAAAATCTCTGTGGAACTTCCCACTGAAAGCTCATTGGAATCTGCAGCAATATAGCTGTTGTCCGATTCCTTACCGTAAGTATTGATTGTTACCATAGCAGTATATCGGTCAGGTAATTCACTCTTTACAATAGCACCATCAACACGCTGAGATGCAGTCTCTGCAGGCATTACTTCTACATTAGCAATTTCGCCAAGGTCCATTGACGAATCCTTATTCGTCACCTTACCGCCTTTCTCCAATGCCTTTATTGTATAATCTCTTACACCTTCGACACGAACTGTATAAGTAAACTCACAATCCGACTTAACTGAAGTTGTAACATCGCTGCCAAATCGCCATACAATTCCTACAATGACTACTGCAACAAGAACTATGGCAATAACGTCAATAATATTGAATTTGCCTTTGATTTTTCCGTCTTTATTCATTATTATTCACCTCATTTATTTCTATTACATAGCCCCCTAAAGCGTAGCCCTTACCTCTGAACGGCATCCACTCGCCTACCTTCACCAAGGTGCTTCCTGTTGAATATGATAAGTCTGTTTCCGTAACCTCCAATTCAACGGTTGCAAAAATGTCAACTTTTCCCTCATAAGGTGTCACTAAATATTCGCCCTTAGTAGAGTCGTATACCATTTTCTCGGCATCTTTGACCTCTTTTTTCTTAAGAACACCCGAGTCTTTTTCAGTAAGGCTTACTACTATTGTATCTCCTTCAGCTATGGCATCTGCCACCTCAGGTTCTTCCTCTGCAAGTAATACCACCGCCTCAACTGTTGTATATTCACCTGTTCCAATATTTCCGCCAAATACTTTATAAATTACCACACCTGCTATAATTACCGCAATTACAATAAGTGTGTCTATTACGGTCCACTTCTTTTTCATCATCACACGTTCCTTTCAATAATTTCCAGGTACATATCCTGTGTATTTCTTGTCATTGCAAGGGATGTAAATGCAGAGTTAAATATCTCTATGCTCCCCTTTGACATTTCCTCGTAAATATCGTCGTCACTCAGAAGATTTTCAATACCTTTTTTCAAGGCAACGCTATTCTGCTTTGCAACAACATATCCGTTCTTTCCGTTCTTTATAACTCCCGGATTTCCGCCAAAGTCTGATACGACAGCCGGAACACCAATGCTCATCCCCTCCAGAAGAGCAAGGCTCGTTGCCTCCGTGCCGTATGAGGCATTTACCTGAACATCAGTGATGCTCATAAGCTCATTTACATTAGTTATAAACCCTGTAAATATTACTTTGTCCTGTAAGCCCGCATCACGAACTTTTTTCTTAAGCACATTCTCATAAGAGCCGGTACCGGCAATAAAGAACCTTGCATTTAATCCGTCATCAAGGAGCATTTTTGCTGCTTCAATGAAATATTCATGGCCCTTTATGTCTTCAAGGCGTGCCACAATCGCCACTACCTTCTCACCGTCAAGAACGCCGAACTTCTTACGTATTTCTGATTTCTCTTCATCCGGCAACTGCGGCAATCCATCAACACCGTTTAGTATAACACGTATTTTCTTTGCGTCAACACCGGTATCTGTAAGGTTTTCTTTTGCCGCTTCCGCTACAGCAATTATCCCATCACTGTAACGATTATTGATAAAGCCGTTTATCTGTTTCCCCGGGAAGGTTGTAAGCCGCTTTGGTTGAGGAAATACACTGTGGCGCGTATATATAACCTTAACCCCTGCACTATGTGCCGCAATTCTTGCCGACATACTTGCATGGGTATGCACCAAATCAGGCTTCTCCTTCATAAATATTTTCCGTAATCTTGTTATTGACTTTAAATCAAGAGATTTCTCTGCAATTCCCTCTACCTCTATAACTTCAATTCCCAATTCGTCTATTTCAGGTTTCAGAAGACTATTTGGAGGAAGT
>JAZNVD010000258.1:0-9451 GCA_045592645.1 Candidatus Ornithomonoglobus sp.
TGTTTTCGCAGAGCATATTGCTGACCATAAGAATATTTCATCAATCATCGAAGCAGACTTACTTGAGGAGCCCGGTCTTCACAGAACACTTTTAGGTGACGGTGTCGGTTCAATGGTAGGTGCATTATTCGGCGGTTGTCCCAATACTACATACGGTGAGTCAGTAGGTTGTGTGGCAATTACAAAGAACGCATCAGTTGCTACAATTATCTGTGCTGCGTTTCTTGCAATCGTGATTTCATTCATTTCACCCTTTATCGCATTTGTTAATTCAATACCCTCATGCGTAATGGGCGGTGTATGTATGGCTCTTTACGGCTTTATCGCAGTATCAGGTCTTAAGATGGTGCAGGGCGTGGACCTTAACCAGAATAAAAATCTGTTCGTTGTATCAACTATCCTTATTGCAGGTATCGGCGGACTTACACTTACATTCGGTCAGGTTACCGTTACATCAGTTGCCTGTGCACTTATCCTTGGCATAATCGTAAATATCGCAGTTTCAAAGGCAAAGGAAGAAGAATAATTATGAATAACGTAACAATTTTTGACCATCCCTTAATTCAGCATAAAACTACAATCTTAAGACAGACTTCAACCCCAAACAAGGAGTTCCGTGAGCTTGTTGAGGAAATCACAATGCTTATGTGTTACGAGGCATTGAGAGATTTGCCTTTAGAGGATGTGGAGATTGAAACACCCATTCAGAAGACAACAAAGAAGCTTATAAAAGGCAAGAAGATGGCAATTGTACCTATCTTAAGAGCAGGTCTTGGAATGGTTAACGGAATGCTGTCCCTTGTTCCTTCAGCAAAGGTGGGACATATCGGTATGTACCGTGATGAGGAGACATTCGAACCCCAGGAGTATTACTGCAAGCTTCCTGCAGATATTGACAACCGACTTATAGTTGTTGTTGACCCTATGCTTGCAACGGGAGGTTCTGCAATAGATGCAATCACACAGATTAAGTCTTACGGCGGTAAGAATATTAAATTTTTATGCTTAATCGCAGCACCCGAGGGTATAGAGGCACTTACAAAGGCACATCCCGATGTACAGATTTACTGTGCAAATATTGATGAGTGCTTAAACGATAAGTGCTACATTGTTCCCGGTCTTGGTGACGCAGGCGACAGAATTTTCGGAACGAAATAAACTAAAAAAGCACTTCGGCGGAAGTGCTTTTTTACTGCAGAGTGCGGAATTATTGTAGCTTTTCCCAATGGCGAAAAGAAATAATATCATAAATAGGTTTTTTTTGTTGACATTACTTTTTCTGTGTGGTATACTTAAAAAAACGGAGGTGCTTTTTATGTATACAATTAATATGATTACTCTGAACCAGACTGTCGCTTTTGCGGCGGAGGAGCTTAAAAAATATATCCGTATGATGATGGTTTCATCAGGGGATATTGATATAAACTATTCACCCGATGCAAAAGAGGGCTTTACTATCGGTCTTATGTCCGACTTCGGGCTTGATACCTACGATGCAGAGGATACTGACCTTGATGATATTATATATATTGATACCAATAGCCGTGGAGGTATAATTGCAGGCTCAAACCCCGTTGCAACCTTGATTGCAGTGTACCGCTACCTGCGTTTTTGCGGTTGCAGATGGCTTTTCCCCGGTGTTGACGGTGAGGTGATACCCTCAATTGACGTGTTACCTGATGTTAAGTACCGTAAGCTTGCCGACCACCGTTACCGCGGTCAGTGTAATGAGGGTGCGGAGTATCAGTCAGATATGATAGAAACTATTGATTTTTCACCCAAAATCGGTCTTAATACATATATGATTGAGTTTGATAACCCTTATTGCTATTACAGCGACTATTATAACCACAAGGACAATCTTGTAAGGGAAGCGGAGCCCGTTTCCCGTGACACCGTTATGAGGTGGAAAAGACAGTGTGAGTGCGAAATTGCCAAACGTGGTATGCACTTTCACGATATGGGACACGGCTGGACGGCAGAGCCTTTCGGGCTTGATTCCTCCAACGGCTGGAAGCCTACGGAAAACCTTGTAATTCCCGAGGATATGAAGGAGTATATGGCGGAGCTCGACGGAGAGAGGAAAGTGCCCCGCAATGTGCCCCTTTGCAATAATGTGTGTATGTCAAAACCCAAGGCCCGAAAGATTATGGTAGATTACATCGTAAAATACGCAAGGGCACACCGTAATGTTGATTTTCTCCATATATGGCTTGGTGATGCCACCAATGTTCATTGCGAGTGCAGTGAGTGCAGAAAAAAACTGCCCTCTGACTGGTATGTTATGATGTTAAACGAGCTTGATACGGAGCTTACAAAGGAGGGGCTTGACACCCGAATTGTCTTTATTGGGTATTATGAAACCTTCTGGGCACCCCTTGAGGAGAAATTAAAGGACAGTAAGCGGTTTACTATGCTTTATGCTCCCATTACAAGACTCTACACCGAAACCTACGGTGAGGATGCTAAAATGTCGGGACTTGTGCCTTATGAGAGGAATAACATCAACCTACCCAAGGGAATGGGTGAGTGCCTTGCGTATCTCCATGACTGGAAAAATAAAATGTGGTCAGGCGACTGCTTCTGTTATGAATACCATTTCTGGTATCTGCAGTACTTTGATGTTACAAACCTCTTTATGTCAAGGCTTCTTTATGATGATATAAAGGGACTTAAAAAACACGGCTTAAAGGGTATGATTGAGGACGGCTCACAGAGAAGCTTTTTCCCTACGGGTTTTCAGTTTTATGTTTACGGTGAAACTCTCTTTGACTCCGACATTTCCTTTGATGAGCTTAAGGTGGACTACTTCAGCCACGCCTTCGGCGAAAACTGGCAGTTGGTATTAAACTACCTTGAGGAGTTAAAGGGGCTTTTGAGATATTCATATCTTTACGGCAGGGATTCAAAGGATACGGATAAGGGTAAGTATTATAACCCTGATATGGTTGAGAATATTAAAAAGGCAAAGAAGCTTGCCAATGACTTTATCCCCGTAATCAAGGCTAACCTGAAGCAGGAGGAGAGAGCTTCTGCTGTTGCGTGGCAGATGCTTGAGCTTGGTGCGGTGTTCGTTGACAAGCTGACTGATTTATTAAGCCACATTGCAGTGGGTGAGAGGGATAAGGCAATAGAAGTATTTAAAGAATTAACCCTTGAAATGTCAAAGCGTGAGGTTTACTTTGAGAGATATTATGACCACAGTATGTTTATGCACACCATAAGACGGTACGTGGATGTATGGGATGAGTTAAATTAAAAAAAGCACCCTGCGAGGGTGCTTTTTTAATGCGGAATGCGGAATGCGGAGTGCGGAATGCGTGAGCCCGTGAGCAAACAGTCCAGCGGACTGTTTGTAGGGCGGGTGAGTCACGAGAGTGACGGCAATAAAGAGAAACCCATAGGGTTTCTACAAAAGAAATTGTGCGGAATTATTGTAGATTTTCGCCATTGCGAAAATCAATCATAACTACGCATTAGCAGGCTTTTTAAGCTTTGGCATAAGGTCAAGGCGTATCATTCCTATAATAATAGAGCCTAATGTCAGTGCTTCATTTACTGCCCCTGCCATTGAGCCTACACTCCAGTTATATATCAGCCACGCCGATGATGTTATAAGCACAAGCCTGCGACACAGTGATGTGTTCTTACTGCCGTAGGCAAGGGTGGACAATACCTTTGCTACAATTACAAGTATACTCTTTGGCCCCTGCCATGTCACTATTCCGAATATGGTGAAAAATACACTGAAAAGAACTATCCAGAAACGGGTGTTCTTATCCTTTTTTACCGTATGGGTGAAAATAAGGTTTCGTCCGCATCCTACTATGTTCATTGCCATTCCCGTGTATGCACCCAGTAACAAATACTGAACTCCGAAAAAGAATTCGTTTACCGTTCTGAATATTAAAATACCCTTGTGGCTTTTGCACTGAAAGGATATTATGCTTCCTGTTATTCCAAGTATTCCCAATATTTCAATTATAAGCTTCATTTTTATTTACTCCTTGACTTTTTTGTCCTTTATGGGTATAATTATAGCATACGAACATTTAGAACACAATAGATGTTTGAAATGTTTAAAAATGAACATTTTTGCGAACAAAAAACGGGAGTGAGAATTACAGTGGACGAGAGAAAAAGAGAAATAACCCGACTTGTATATGACAAGGGTAGGGTGAGTGTCAAAGACCTTGCAAAGACCTTATATGTGACTGAAATGACTATCCGCCGTGACCTGACGGAGCTTGAGAGAATGGGGTACATAAAGCGTTACCGTGGCGGGGCAGTACCCGTGCAGACGGAGGGCAATCTTCCTGCGGAGGAGAGATTTTTCGTTGAGGAGGAGGAAAAGAAGGCACTTGGACTTAAGGCATCAAAGTATCTTGGTGATAATATGAATGTATTTATTGACAGCTCAACCACCTGTCAATATGTAATTCCCCATATTGCAAAATATGATAACATTAAGGTTTTCACCAATTCTGTTGGTGCTTTAATGACGGCATCACGGTATAATATTCCTTGTACCCTTTCAGGCGGTGATTATTACCAACGTGACCGTTGCCTTGTGGGCCCCGTTGCCATTCTTCAGGGGGGAAGTCTTAATGTTGATGTTTTGTTTTTCTCGGCTCTGGGTATTACGGAGGACGGGATAATTTCCGATAATGACCTTGAGCAGTGTGCCGTAAGACAGGCGGTTATGAAAAACGCAGACAAGGTTGTCTGCCTTATGGAAAAGGGCAAGGTGGGTGCAAAATATCTCTATACCCTATGTAAAAAAGAGGATATTACAGTAATATTTCCCGACTGAAAAAGGCTTGAAAAGGGATGTGTCCTAAAGGACACTAACAAAAAAATGAACCTCTTTAATTGGCATAACAAACCAAATAAAGAGGTTTTCTTTTATTTGTCGATATGTTGGCATACGCCAACTCGATATATTTGCTGTCGCAAATTCGATATAATTTCTTTTAGAAATTTCGATATGATATAAATTCCATAAACTCGTTGCGAAGCCACATCTCGAGGCGTTTGCGGCATATCGAGTGCGAAGCACATATCGAAAATTCCGCAGGAATTTATATCGCTGCCTAATGTCCTGAAGGACATTAGGCAAATTCAGGCCTTTTTTTGTTGCAAACTTTAGTTTACCAAAATATGCCAAGAGAAATTTGTAGACAGGGAAATAATGGTATGATATGATGAGTTTAATCAAAGATTAAGTTCAGTGATATAAATTCCTTTGGAATTTGCGATATACCTTACGGTGTGATATATCCTGACGGATGTGATATGTGCCTTTGGCACGGGAATATGAAAGAAAGGGTGTTTTTTGTGAATAAAGGTAACGTTATGGTGGGACAGTCAGGCGGTCCTACCTGTGTTATAAATTCAAGCCTTGTAGGTGTTTATAAATCTGCAAAGGACCACGGTTGCAGGACTGTTTACGGTATGCGTAACGGTATTATGGGGCTTTTGGAGGAGAGGTATGTTGATATGTCACAGTACATACGCAATGACCTTGACCTGGAGCTTTTAAAACGCACGCCTGCGTCCTTTCTGGGGACCTGTCGTTATAAGCTTCCAAAAGCAGGCGACAACCCTGAAGTTTATGAGAAAATATTTGAGATTTTAAACCGCCTTGAGGTTAAGTATTTCTTCTATATCGGCGGAAACGACTCAATGGATACCATTATGAAGCTGTCACAGTTTGGCGAGGGTATCGGCTCGGATATTCGGTTTATGGGAATACCAAAGACCATTGACAATGACCTTGCAGTTACAGACCACACCCCAGGCTACGGCTCTGCCGCCAAGTATATTGCAACGGCAATGAAAGAGATTGTATGTGATGCGAGAACTTACCCCACAGAGTCCGTTACCATTGTTGAAATTATGGGACGTAATGCAGGGTGGCTTACCGCCGCATCCTGTCTTTCACGGGCAGAGGACTGCCACGGACCTGATTTGATTTATCTTCCTGAACGTGTCTTTGACCGGGATAAGTTTGTAGAAAGGGTAGAGGAGATACGAAAGGAAAACCGTGCCGTTGTCGTTGCCGTTTCCGAGGGCATTAAAACGGCGGACGGCAAGTATGTCTGTGAGGCAACAAAGAAGAATATTATCCTTGATTCATTTGGACATCAGTATCTGGGCGGTACGGCGCTATATTTATCCGATTACCTTACTGACCTTACAGGGGTCAAGTCAAGGGGTATTGTTTTCTCCACACTTCAGCGCTGTGCCGCACATCTGGTTGCAAGATGTGATATTACGGAGGCATTTATGGTGGGCAGTGATGCCGTTACGGCGGCAATCTCGGGAGAGACGGCTAAAATGGTTGTTCTTAAGAGAATATCCGACGCACCTTATTCTGTTATTACAGATATTTGCGACATCAGTGACATTGCCAACAAGGAAAAATGTGTACCACAGGAGTGGATAACACCTGACGGTACGTACGTTACAAAGGAATTTGAGACATATGCCCGACCGCTTATCATAGGTGAGTTATCACCCTTTATGGTTGACGGTTTGCCAAGGCATTTGTTCATCAATAATTAACCTGAAAAAAGGCTTGAATTTCAAGCCTTTTTTTGCTTGAGAGGTTGTTTTTTGGGAAATATTGTGATAAGATAGAAAGTAGAATACAACTATAGAAAAAATATAAAACAAAAGGTTGCAGAAATTATTTGGAAAGTGCTGATAAGTGAACGAGGCTATACTCTTGTATGCGAGTGAGCTTAGAAGTGCTTTACAGATGATTTATGCAAGATTAGGAGGAAAAATGGTTCATTCGTTTCTTTTAATAGGACAATCCAATATGGCGGGCAGAGGCTTCCCCGAGGACGTCGCCCCCATAGAAAATAAAAATATTAAGGTTATGCGTAACGGCTTGTGGCGTGAGTTTTATGTGCCCGTAAACCCCGACCGTAAAACGTCGGGCATCTCTTTGGCGGAAAGCTTTGCCGACCTTTATCAGAAGGACCACGGCGTTACTGTCGGACTTATTCCCTGTGCCGACGGCGGTACACAGCTTTCTCAGTGGGCAGAGGGTGAGCCGTTGTTTGAAAATGCCTGCTTTATGGCACAAATGGCTTTGCGTGACAGTGAAATTGCAGGAATTTTGTGGCATCAGGGTGAATGTGACTGCCGTGATGAGCTTTATCTTGTTTATGAGGAGAAGCTTGAAAGAATGATGACGGCTTTACGGAAAAGACTTGGTCTTAATGACGTGCCGTTACTTTTAGGCGGACTTGGTGATTACCTGCACCATAACGATTCCTGGGGCAGAGATAATTATAAGATTGTAAACAATGCCTTAAAGTCTTATGCCCAGAGAACACCTGCGACAGGGTTTGTCAGTGCAGAGGGGCTTACCTCAAATCCTGATTTATTGCACTTTGATGCAAAGTCACTGCGTGAGTTCGGCGTGAGGTACTATGAGGAGTTTAAAAAGCTTGAGAATAAAAACCGCGTTTTTGAGGACAAGTCCCAACGTGGCAATAAAATTGTAACGCGAATTGAGAATTTGTAATGCTTTGCATTACAAATTCAATGCGGAGTGCGGAGTGCGGAATGCGGAATTATGGAAGCTTTTCGCTATTGCGAAAAGCAAAAAATAGTAACCCATAGAATCTATGAAATGGCTACCCGATTAGATGAAGTTATAGGGGTCCAGGGTGTAACCCTGGTCGTTTGTGGGGTGCGGGGGAATCGAAACCCCCGCCAGTTTTGGTACTTTTGCTTCAAAAGTACAAAGACCACAAAGTAGGACAAATTGAGTGCGAGGGAACAACGATCTTTTTTGAGAAAAATTTTTGTTGCCTATTGCGTACATAATGGATGAATTGATAAGTAGGTGAGATTATGAAAGCAAAATCAAACACCCTTGATATGACACAGGGTTCAATACTATTTAATACATTTAAGTTTGCCATACCCCTTATGCTTGCAAGCTTTCTTCAGCTTTTGTATAACGCTGCCGACTTAATCGTCGTCAGCCGCTTTGCAGGCTCAAACTCAATGGCGTCAGTGGGTGCGACAACTCCCATTACCAACCTTCTTGTTAATATCTTTATGGGTATCTCTCTCGGTACAAGTGTCATTGTATCAAGAAAGTTCGGTGCACGCAGAATAAAGGAAATGAACCGTGCTGTTCATACATCAGTGCTTTTAAGTGTTGTCCTTGGTATTGCGTCGGGTATTGCAGGCTTCTTCCTTGCAGAGCCGTTGCTTATTCTTATGGGTGCACCCGAGGGCGAGGTTTTAGAGGGTGCTATCCTTTATATGAGAATAATATTTTTGGGCGTCCCTGCCGTGGTTGTTTATAACTTCGGTGCGGCAATTCTCCGTGCCGTGGGCGATACGAAACGGCCTCTTTATATTCTTGCAGTATCAGGTGCGGTAAATGTACTTTTAAACCTTGTGTTTGTTATAGGCTTTCATATGGCGGTTGAGGGCGTTGCAATTGCAACTGCCGTTTCAAACTACGTTTCAATGTTTGCCGTCCTTTACATCCTTACCCATTCAAGGGACGGAGTGAGAGTACACTTAAAGCTACTGCGTTTTTATAAAGCGGAATTGAGAGAAATTCTGAAAATCGGTGTGCCTGCAGGCGTGCAGTCATCCTTCTTCAGCCTTTCAAATTCCGTTATCCAGTCATCAATCAACTCCTTCGGCGAAGCCTCTGTTGCAGGTAACGCCGCTGCGGCAAGTGTTGAGGGCTTTGTGTATGTGGCAATGAACGCCTTTTATCAGGCAACACTGACGGGTGTCAGCCAGAACTACGGTGCACAGAAGGAAAAACGTGTTAACAGCACTATCCGTACCTCCCTTGGTGCAGTTGTGAGTGTCGGGCTTGTATTAAGTATCTTATGTGCAATCTTTTCAAGAGAGCTTCTGGGTATTTATATTACCGACTCGGAAACGGCTATTGAGTATGGCAGACTAAGACTTTTATGGGTAGGTATACCATATTGTCTGTGCGGTGTAATGGAGGTATTAACGGGAGCCCTGCGTGGACTTGGTTCATCCCTTACACCTGCCGTTACTACCTTTATCGGTACCTGTGGCTTCAGAATTTTCTGGGTTGCATTTATTTTAAAGGCACTTGGAGGAACCATTGAGATGTTGTTGCTGTGCTGGCCCATTTCGTGGGTGCTGGTTATAGTGGCACATACCGTCACATTACGCATCATCAAGCCTAAGGCTATGAGGCAATATAATGCGTGAGCCGATTTAATGCGGAATGCGGAGTGCGTGAGCCCGTGAGCAAACAGTCCTGTGGACTGTTTGTAGGGCGGGTGAGTCACGAGAGTGACGGCAATAAAAAGAAACGCATTGCGTTTCTACAAAAGAAATCGTGCGGAATTATGGAAGCTTTTTGCGAGTGCAAAAAGCAAAAATAAAATATAGTAACCTATACAAACTATGAAACGGCTACACG